>JAYTTH010000416.1:0-4059 GCA_043745515.1 Pseudobdellovibrionaceae bacterium
TGCTCTCTGCCCGTAGCTGTGCGCCGGGGCGAGGGTTGAAGCTAAGGTAGGCATCGATCAGTGTAAAACTTGCGGCTATAGAATCGCTTTGGCCACTCGACCAATTAAAGACATTGTACGCCAAGCAGAAACAGTTTCTTCGTCATCTGATATATCTGCTGACGCCAAGAAAATGATCGAAGCGCTAAAGTCAAAAGGGATCGCCTGCGATGAAAATCCAGAGCAACTTCGCCTGCGAGGCATTCAATGCAAAGGTCGCCTGCCCAGTTACCCCGAGCCTGTGCGATTTTATATTCCAAAGGACTATGTAAAAACCGAAAAAAATAAAGTAAATGTTTTCTTCCATGGTTTTGAAGCTGTTGCAAATATATTTCAGATTAATCCAAAAGATCGCAGCGGTCCCGGGGACTTTGGCGGACGTCTTGCTGAATCTGGAAATAGCCAAACCATAGTGGTTGTTCCTGAAAGTCGAAGCGTCAAAGTGGCTGCTAAGGTCACCCGAATGAAAGAGGGCGTACCGACAGAAGAAGCCTCATTCAAAGTGGACGAAAAAACGTATCGTAGCTATTTTCAAGACGGCAAAGGCGATAATTTTGAACGCTTCCTGAGCGAAGTCTCCGACGCAACAAAAGCTAAGTTTTCAGAAACCTCTCTAGCAGGACACAGTGGTGGGTATTTGCCTATAAACGCGGTTTTAGGTTATCCAAAAGTGGCTAAAGTAATATCGAATGCGGCCCTTTTTGAAGGCACCTACCAGCAAACAACCAATATCACTAAATGGCTTAATGATAACCCCGGAAATAAAATGAGATTGTCTTGGGTTCAGGGAAGCGAAGTCGACGCACAATCACATGCCTTTATCGCCCGCGTGCAGCGCTCGGCCCAAGTGAAGCAGATGATTATAGAAAAAAGCGATAATTCCCATATGGACAACATCCGCAAGGGCGGCTACGCGGATTTTCTAAAAGAAAATTAAAGTGGACAATTATTAAGTAAAATTATAGTTTTCATACCTATTGGTCCTGTAAACTTTAGGGGTAAAAATGAAAGCTTTGACTGGTTTTTTTTCGATTGTCACAACTCTCGTCCTAAGTAGCTCGTTAGTTTCAAAAGCGAAAATGATAGACACTACCCACCCGTCTATTGCCGAGTGTGAATCTCAAATCTTAAAACAATCGAGCGAATCCGATCATAACAAAAAGTTAAACCAAACACTTGATTTCATTTGGGCTCAATGGATGAAAGAAAATCCTGAACTAGCGACCTATTTGGGTTATCCGGGCTTTAATAATCGCTGGAGTGATCGCTCGATTGCCGCGATAGAAAAACGCAAACAGCTGCCATTTTGCCACGAAAAAATGTTAAGTAAAATAAATCCAAAAAAACTAACTCAAGCCAATCAATTGACACTCAAGCTGATTTTAAAAAAAATCAAATCGCAGATCGATGGTAACCAGTTCAATGGGCATTATTTAGTTATCGACCAATTGGGCGGCGTTCATATGGATGTTGTGGATTTGATGATGTCCGCGCCCAAACTAACTGTCCAGGACTATGAAAACAGATTGGCGCGACTGGAAGCGTATCCCAAAGTAGTGGATCAAACAATTGCGTTAATGGAAGAAGGAATGAAGCTAAAAATCACGCCTGTTAAGTTTTTGATGGAAGCCGTGCCTAAACAATTTGATTCTGTATTAACAAAAGACATAAAGGACAATCCAATTTACCAAGTTTTTCAGGACATACCGTCGGCCATTGATGCCGAAGCAAAAAAAAACCTCTTGTCCAGTGCTGAATTCGTTATCAAAGAAAAAATCACCCCAAGCCTGCTAAAATTAAAATCTTTCATCGTAGATAAATACATTCCCAATTGTCGTACTGAAATTTCAATTGCCACCTTTCCCAAGGGCGATAAATGGTATGAATATCTTGTGCAGCATCATACGACGACTCAGCTCACAGCTAAAGAAATTCACGAACTGGGCCTTACTGAAGTTGCGCGTATAAACAAAGATATGGAAACCGTTCGCAATCAATTGAAATACAAGGGATCAAAAGCGGACTTTCATAAATTCATCCAAACCGATTCTCAGTTTTTCTTTACAGATCCAAAAGACTTGATCAATCAATACAAAGCTATTTCAAAAACAATCGACCCTGAACTGCCTCGATTGTTCAGTAAAATGCCCGAATTGCCCTATGGTGTTCGTGAAATGCCGGCTTTCAAAGCCAAATCATCGCCAACGGCCTATTACTACGGGGGCAGCATCAAAGGCGGCCGTGCCGGCTATTTTGAAGCAAACACTTACAACTTAAAGTCTCGCCCTAAATGGGAAATGGAAGTTCTAACGGCCCATGAAGCCGTACCTGGTCATCATTTGCAAATTTCAATCGCTCAAGAGCTAGGCGAATTGCCTGAATTCAGAAAAAATGGTGAATACACAGCCTATGTTGAGGGCTGGGGGTTGTATTCTGAAAGTTTGGGCGAAGATATCGGATTGTACAAAGATTTGTATTCAAAATATGGCCAATATTCCTATGAAATGTGGCGTGCAGTGAGGCTTGTGGTTGATACAGGAATGCATTCCATGGGGTGGACGAAACAAAAGGCATTGGATTATTTTATGGAAAATATTCCTAAGGATAAATTGCAATCAGAAAATGAAATTGACCGTTATATCACCTGGCCTGGTCAAGCGCTTGCTTACAAGGTCGGCGAAATTAAATTCAAAGAAATGAAAAAGCGCGCTCAAGAAAAGTTACAAGCTAAATTTGACATTCGCGAGTTTCACAAAGAAGTTCTGGGCCATGGTGCTTTGCCAATGGATGTTTTAGAACAAGAATTTAATAATTGGCTAGCCAAAAAACAATCAGCAAAACTAAATTAAGACAAAGGAGTAACTATATGAAAAATGTATTAGCACTGGTGCTGTTCCTAGTTTCTGCACGTTCGATTGCGGCGGGTACTGCTGGCAAAACGATTGAATACAAAGAAGGCACAACGGAATTAGAAGGCTATTTAGCAGAAACCTCAAACAAAAAGAAAAGAGTCCCAGGATTTTTAATCGTTCACGATTGGATGGGTCTATCAGACGATAATAAAACCGAAGCGGATTCGTTAGCGGCCCGAGGCGCTGTGGCGATGGCAGTAGATATTTATGGCAAAGGCCTTCGTCCCACAACAATGGATGAAGCCGGCAAACAAGCCACAAAATACAAAACAGACAGAAAGCTTTTAAAAGCACGAATCAAAGCAGCGTATGATGTTTTGGTATCCAATAAAAAAGTAGATCCCGCACAAATCGTAGTTTTGGGATATTGCTTTGGCGGCACTACAGCTCTGGAACTAGGACGATCAGGCGTTGAACTTGCGGGTATCGTAAGCTATCATGGCGGCCTAGATTCGCCAGAACCTAAGGAAGCCAACAACATAAAGGGCAAAGTTTTAGTACTTCACGGGGCGATAGATCCGTTTGTTCCGCAAGCTCAAGTTCAACAGTTTCAAAAGGAAATGGATCTGGCCAGAAAAGACTATCAGTTGATAGAATACAGCGGCGCAGTCCATGCCTTTACAAATAAAAAAGCAGGCAACGATATTTCAAAAGGCATGGCCTACAATCCCGTCGTTGAAGCCCGCGCTAGAAAACAATTCGATACGTTCATTGGTGAAGTTGTAGGAATGTAGTTGGTTTAACTCTTGAATAAACAAGTGGTTTTGATATAAAAGTTAAATAAAGAATCTGGGTATGGCTCAGCTTGGTAGAGCGCCTGCTTGGGGTGCAGAAGGTCGCGGGTTCAGAAAAATAGCAGGATGCTATTTTTCGGCGGCTTTAGCCGGGTCGCAGACCCGAGGCCCATGGCTGGGCCGAGCCCAATCCTGTTACCCAGACCAATTTCAAATAGCCAGTTGGCTCCAAAGGAGTCAGCTGGCTTTTTTAATCTATGCTGACTAATCGAGATTCCTAGGTAAGGAAGTCCGACCCTGTAACTTTGAGCGAGGTTTGTCGTCCAGCGGTTTCTCTTTTATGAAATGAAAATTCCACGTTACTATTTTACTGA
>JAYTTH010000417.1:0-15297 GCA_043745515.1 Pseudobdellovibrionaceae bacterium
TTTAAAAAAGAGATTTGGACGCTTTTGAAATCTAGACTAAAATCAAAGCAAATAATCACGATACCTAAATATGAATATTTCTACAATTTTAGGATTTGTCAGCGCAGGTCTCGTTCTTTGGTTTGGAGTTCTATCCTCTACACCCAATCCTAAACTATTTTTAGATCCACACGCGCTTATCCTTGTAGTTGGAGGCACAATTGCCGCATCAATGATTGCGTTTCCGATTCGAAAACTACTTAGTTTTTTTAATTTCTTTTTTTCCGGAGTGCTTTTAAAACGGAAAGTTTCGGCACCAATCATTGGTGAGCAAATATTTAGGTCCTATTCATTTCTAAAAGAGGCCAAATTAGACCAATTTTTCGCTAACACTCACTATCATCCGTTTTTAGTTGAATCCGTTAAGCTTATTTCAAAAAATGAATTCGAAGACCACGAACTGGATGAAATTCTAGAAACCAGAATTGAGCAAGTCAAAAATGATTACCAGTCTGACGCAAAAATATTAAATGCAATTGCTAAATTTCCACCAGCTTTTGGACTCTTGGGCGCATCAACCGGTATGATCGTAATGATGACACGTTTAGGTTCAGGCGGCGCATCCACTATTGGACCTGCAATGGCCATTGCCCTTGTGGCTACTTTTTGGGGAATCGCCGTCGCAAACATGGTTTTTCTGCCTCTTTCTGACTACGCAAACAAAGTAGCTTTTGAAGAGGTAAACCAACGTAAAATGATAGCCGATGCTGTTCGAGCAATGAATAAACATTGCACATTTGCATTTTTGATAGAAAAAACTCTTGGACATGTTCCAATTTCCGAACGAATGGCATTCAAAGATAAAGTTAAAGACTACCTAGTAGAAATGAAAGAGCAAAAATCAATTCGTAAATCGGCGGCTTAAGTGAGCCTATACGATGATAGTTCACCGACTTTGAAAAATAGCAAGCCACCAGCGCCACCTCATGATAATCCTAAGCCCGTTGTTAAAATCATTTATAAAAAACGTCATATCGAGGGCGACCATGAAGAGCACATTGATGAACGATGGCTAGTTTCCTACTCCGACATGATGACATTATTGTTTGGCTTGTTTGTTATGTTATATGCCATGCAGGATCCTGAAGCGACTAAACAAATGCAAGAATCTATAAAACAAAATTTTGCTCAAGAAAGCGTCGATGAAAATAGACCCCCACCACCCAATCCGGCGGAACTTCAAAAACAGCTGACTGAATTGACCGCTCAACTTGAGCTACAAAAAATGAAAATTCAAGAAGCGGAAGACCTTAAGCTGAAAGTCGCAATCTTAGAAAATGATGCCAAAAAAAATAAAGACGATTTGGAAAAACAAATCCAAGAAAACGCAAAAACATTGGCTGAGCTAAAAAAACTAGATTCCGAAAATAAAGAGAAAACCCGTTCAATCGCATCGATCGAAACAGAAAAAAAATCAGCCAGTGAGCTTGAGAAAGATAAAAAGAAGCTTGAAGAAAGCTTAAAACTTAACAAAGACAATTTAGACGCAAAAATTTTAGAGGTTAAAAACAAAGACGAAGAGCTTTTAAAACTGAAAGAAGAACTGGCAACTAAAGCAGCCCTTATTCAAAAGCTGGATAAGCCCAAAGTCGACAAAAAGGATTTTGAAAAAGAATATATAGCAGCCGTTGAAAAGGAAAAAGTCTTAGATATAAAAAACAAAGACTTGGAAACAAAAATAAGGGCCATCGAACAAAAGGGATCTTTCTTAGCTATAGTCCTAAATTGGACTACCAACGAGCACGATTTAGATCTTGTCGTAAAAGATCCCAATGGTAAAAAATTTACATTTAAAACCAAAGAATATCCAAATTACCCTGGAAAAATGGTACTGGATAGTCGGCGCGGACCAGGTGCAGAAATTTGGCAAGCAGACAAAGTGATCGCAGGAACTTACGAAGCTGAAATCACCTTCTACAACCAATATGGCAATCCAGTTCCGGCGGAAGCTAAATTAGTTATATTTTCGACCCGCGGTAATGTCGAGGTTCCGGATATTAAACTAGATTTAGCAAAAAATCCTAAGCGAAGCATTTTGTTTGAGATTTCCCAGCTTGGCGAAATCAAGCTTAAATAATCGAGGACTAACGTGACCACTAGAATTCTAATTTTTCTATTTCTTTCTCAATTTGTATTTGCCGAAACCACCGATAGCTTATGCTGGACTAAGGAAGAAAATCCAAAAACGCTAAAACCCTATACGTCTCAAGCTGAATGGTCCGTCGACTTAGAAACCTGGAGCCGCAAACAACAACCCCAATTTAATGTAATTCAATTAATCAAAGCTTATGGAGTTTACAAAAAAGAACTACCTAAGGCGCAAACTTTTCCAAATGATAAAATGGAACATTGTTTTATAGGATGCCGGATATCTCAAGAAACTAATTTAAAAACGGCACGCTATGTTGGGTGGCTAAAAGAAGACTTGGACCTCACCGATTGCAAACTCACAACCCATTTTGATCCAAAAGACTTTACGGCCACGCTCCGAGGTGCCGAAGCGGGGCAAAATAAAAAAGTCAAGTGCGAAGACGTTTGTCCGTCCTTAATTGAGACACTTTAAAAATTTACATCAAATTATGAGATTTTATTCATATTGAGATTATCGATTCTGAAACGATCTGCATTTTGATTTAGAATAATTCCCCAACTGACGATAATCTATTAGAGTTGCGTGGGGGATCATGAACGTCAGAAAAGGCATACCTTTTTCATTGTTTTTTTGTCTTTTTCTAATTCCTTTTTTATTTCAAAACTGTGCCCAACAAAATTTTGGAAAAAATGAAATATCCAGCACTGGCACAGTTAAACTAGCTTCCCCATTTGAAAAACAAAAAGTTATAATTGACTTTAAATCACTTTATTCAAAAACAGCCGCTTCTTCAAAATTAATTAAAAATAAAAATTCGCCCGATCCCCTAATTCCCGCCCAAAGTCATCTGGTAGTGAACATCAATAATCAATGTGCGGTAGGGTTCTGCGAAAATGATAAAAACCAAAATTCCCAGACCTGCCAATTGTTTAAAAAATATTTTGATGTACGATTAAAAAATTCTTCGCAGGCTTATGTCTTGGTTACCGACAAAGATTATACACAAAAAGAATTCGAATCGCACATGTTTTCAGATGAAGTCGACAATTATTGTTTAGTAGGTATTTCTCAACGCGAATCCTACAGTGTGAATTTCGATAACAGCTCGGTAGAATATTTAGCTTCTTACCATCATCAAATCATAAAAACCAATGAGGTCTATGACTTTTTTAAAGCGCAATTCAGAGAATCATCTTCCACTTTTGCAAAATCACAAGTCCTAGTTGGAATTGTCGATACCGGAGTTGATTTCAGCCATTCAGAGTTTCCGAGTGAGGTAAAAGGTAAATCAATGAACTTTTCTGCTGCCTGCCCAACGGCAATTTGCAATTTTCATGGCACTTTTGTTGGTGGTATTATAGCTGCTCAGTTAAGTTCCAACCAAGGGGGCTTTGGGGTTGCGTTAAACTCTATTGTATATTCCTATCAAGTGGGCGACAAAAACGGAGCCATTCCTTCTGAAGAGCTAATAAATGCCATTAAACAAGCTGCCATAGATGGTGTTGAAATTTTGAATTTAAGCTTGGGAAGTTCATCTGGAATCGACGCCAGTTATCAAGCGGCACTTACAGATGCTATAAATAAAAACATTTTAATCGTTGCCGCCGCTGGAAATAGTAACAACAATTTAGATATCTATCCAAGTTATCCGACCTCTTTTGGCTTCGACGGTATAGTAAGTGTGGGCGCAGCTAGCCCTAGTTCTATAGCACCATTGCAACAAGGGCCGCCAACACACGATCAGATTTTATCTACAATCAGAAAAGACACGTTTTCGAACTACAGTTCTAAATTGGTGGCGATTGCAGCACCAGGAACTGCTATATTTTCTACAATTCCTGGCGGCTCATTTGGTGTGGCAAGCGGCACATCATTTTCGGCTCCAATGGTAACTGGAGCTATGGCTTTGGCCCGGGGCTATTTGAAATTGAAAGACTTTTCATCAGATCAAATTTCACCAACACTTTTAAAAAGCGTTCTTTATGAATCCGCAGATATTTTGCCGTCGCTTACAGAAAAAATTGAAGGAACAGATGTTACTTATTTTACAAACAACCGTTATTTAAATTTAACAAAATTAAAAAACTATGTTGTGGACTATGTGACACGAATCAATAATTCACCAGCTCGGATTGAACTAACAGGTTTTGTGGTCGCAAAAAACCAAACTGGAAATAAAACTGGCAAATTCAAAATTGAAGTTAAAGACGCAAATCCGACTTTAGGCCTAACGATGCGGGTGTATACTGATAGGAATTTCAAAACTGAAAGCCAAATTGTGACTGCGCAATGTTCAATTGATCTTTCAAGAAAGATTTGTGAATTTGAAATTCCGTTTGAGAAAATGTTAATTGACCCAGAGGTCTACATGGAAATAACAGACACAAAAGGCGTCGTTATTTCATTTCTGGCAATTCCCAAGCAAAATTTAAATTTTGGAATCAAAGAAGACTCGGATCTTGCTGGGGAAATTATTGCAGTATCGCTTGCAACTGGTAGACCAGTCGTTGAAGGATGGGCGTGCCTAAAAGGATTTCCAGATAAATTGGACATTGTAATTAGAAAAGATGATCCCGTTACAGGCGCTATTGTTACCACCTTAAAGCCTACCAGACAAGCTCGAGGAAACTATCTTACACTCTGTGATAGTGCAGAAATCACTTTTGGATTTAATTGGACTGTTCCGAGTACAAATAAATATTATTTCACTGCCAAACACCCGACCGTTCCGGAAAAAAACATTTTGCTTAAGGCCTATGCCTATTTACCAAAATTTAACGATACTTTGCTTGCGGAATATATCGATTTCGTTCAAATTGATAAAAATTGGAGTTCTGAAACTCCGTCCATTCCTAATATTGACATAACAAAATTCACTCAAGATGGGTTGCAAATAGAAGCTAAAGGGTCGGCCTGTTTTGAAGGAGTATACAAACCAACGATTATTTCCTTTGATTTTTATGCCCGAAGAATTGAATCAGTATTTGATAATCCAAATTTTAATTTTTCCCAAGTTACCCCGTCCATCAGTGACAGTGGAAAGGTTTATGGGAGTTTCGCAAAGGACCAGACCTATACTAATTCTCAATTTGTAAATCGAAGCGCCGAGAAAGACGAGCTCGGAACCTTAGGTGGTGGAGGGAGTTATAGTGAAATCGCTGACTATTATTTTTTCGCCGGCAGCAGTAAACTTAAAGAAGGTATTAAAAATATTTTGAGCGAAATCGGGTCAAGCCAGCGGCGTATCGCTTCTACCCAATTTCCTACCGTAATAGAAAAAATCAAATGCCCTTTGCCAAGTGCCTTTGATTTTAGGATTAATCTCTCCAAGGAAATCAGCTCGCTGCGATCAGCAGGTTCCATCACATATCGATCTGACAAAATTACTTTGGACCAGATATTTGCGACAGACTTAGGCCTCAAAAGTTTTTTTGATATTACAATGGTAGATAAAAAATTTGAAGATTTAAATTATAACAAATTAAGCTTGGGACTCGAAATTTTGACAAATTATTCAAGTCAAGCATTGGTCAATACAGACCCTTTCACAAGTCCGTATGGATCTCTGGCGACAATAAGAGATAATCCAAAGGGCTATAACATTCAGCCGATTATTCCTTATCTTCAATTTTTTAAACTAGACAAATCAATTACGTCAACTTCAGATACTTTAGAAGTCGCTTATGAGTCTGGTTGGATAACCTTGAGCTATCCTTCTAAAACAAGCCTAGTCAGTTTCGAATTTGATAATGGCTCTAAGTTTGGTACGATAGGAGAGGATTTTAGACTGGAAATAGTCGAGGACGATCAAGCGACTGTCACCAAACCGGTTTTTGATATTAGCACGCTGTATTCAAAGCCATACTATTATGGAAAAATGTATGCTGAAGTGTTTACAAAAAATAAAAACGCGAGGATTAAAATACGCCTGCTCACAAATTTGAAAAATCAATTTCATCTAAATGCATGGAGTTTACTGACTCTATGAAGATTTTTTATTTTCTTTTCATTACCATATTTGTGTTTTCCGGTTGTACCTCGAAGGTCGATCAGATTTTAGATGACCAGACTAAACAGGAACGCGCTTTAAAAGAAATCGAGGCCGCCAAAGAACGAGAGTCCAAGATAGACATTTTAGAAAATTCGGCTACAAGCGCCCAAGCCGTTTGTATTTCTACGAATCAACTAAAATTAGTAGTCACAGAAAATGCAGCTCATCCCATTAAATGCCAAGATCAGACAAAATTATCTGATCAATATAAAATTGGTCCCATTTGTCCTGGTGGAATCAACATTGCGGCCTTTACATCATCGGCAGCCTTTGTATCGTGCTCTGATATGCCGGTTTGTGGAGTCAAGCCTAGCAAATCGATTCCTTTAACTACTGCCGATTCGAGCCTTAAAATGACCCAGTTGATCTATGAAAAACTTCCGTGGGGCTGTACTGGAAAAATTAACGTAAAAAGGGATACGATTGTTGAAGTTCCATTTGAAATAAAACCACCTCCCTGTGAATACTGCGCCGGCAAAAGCGTTTCCACTTGCGAAGCGTGCGGTGACGATAAAATCCCGCCAAAATTTACCGACGTTGTGGTCGACAAGACCACGAAATGCCACACTTTTAATATTCTTGTTTTTGCCGAAGACTTGGAATCTGGCTTAAATCGAGAACCCTATTCTTATGATGGCGGCAAAACTTGGACAGATTCAAATCACTATACTGTTACGGGTACAACCTTAAACATTGCGACCGAAACTATTTGGATTCGGGACCGTGCAGGCAACATAGCAAAATATGCAAAAGCGCTTTCGGATACCGCTATGCTGTGCAGCTGCAATACCCCATGGGGTGAAACATTAGCTCACGGCGATTCTCGGTCCGTCTATCAGGTCACACAAGTTGATTGCGATCAATCGTGCTCTGGCCAAATTCAATCTCGAACTTGCACGGATGGGAAACTTTCAGGTTCAGATAATTACAAATATTCATCGTGCGTAACTAAAGACTGTCCCAGCTGCACTACGCCTTGGGGTGACATAGTTAAGCACAGAGATTCTGTTGTGGCTTACAAACAAACTGATGTCAGCTGTAAAGATCAATGTGAATCTAAAACATCGACGTGCAATAAGGGAAATTGGTCTATCGATTTAATTGGATTTGCCCAAAAGGAATGTAAATTTACTTACCCGAAATGTGACTGCGATCAAAAAGGCCGAGTTGTAAAAACTGGAACGTCCCTAGATGTTTTCACAAAAGAATCTTATGAATGCAGTGAAGCTCCGGTAAAAGGTCAGGTTTCTTGTCTTATGGGGGCCCTGAGCGGGAACACAGATTATGGATATGTAAGCTACACTGTAAAACCCTGCAAATGTCTGACAGCTTGGGGCCAGATGCTAGATAAGGATCAAATAGTCCCGGCCTATAAAGCTAAAGTTGCCACATGCACAGATACGTTTTCTTGTGATGATGCCACCAACCGTATCAAAATTAAGTGCGTTGATAATATAAATAACATTCTTGAAATGACCGAAGGATTGGGACCAATTGGATCCTATAAAGAACCAACGTGCGCCTTCAAACCATGTAAATGCAAACATCTAAATGTCGAGTTTGGTCCATCCGATCCCCCCTTGGCTGTCTATAAATTGAATTCGCCCAGTTACCCAAGTCGTTGTGATATGAATGGTAACAAAGGTTCCGTAAAATGCACTTCTGACATTTTGTTGTCTGGCGATACAAGCACATCGACTTTTCCCTATACAGAATGTACAGACGCTAGCGGCGCCGGCACAGGCAGTGGCGATAGCGATTATGATAAAGGTCTTGGCGCTGGCGGTGGTTCAGGTGGCGGTGTCGGGAATGATAAAGGAGATGGAGAAGGATTTCGCAGGCGAGCAAAAGGAGGCAATGGCGCTGGTTGTAATCCAGACATTGCTCCTTACTATTGTCCTAATGCCATTTTAATTTTAAACGTGGGGACATCGGCGCAATTTTGCCTACTTCCAGGCTCTGATGGCTATTCGATCTTGAATACGGAATCGACTAATTTGAAACAAAGGATCGCTCCTGGCGGCTGGGTATCAGCTTATTCTAAGAAACAAGTCACAAAGCCAGATTCCTGTGCCAACTATATGGGAATAATTAGATGCACGGATGGAAAGATGAGTGATTCTGATAAGTATATGTATATGCAATGCACGGAGACAGATTGAAATTAAAAATAATGTTTAACCTAATTTCGACGCAAAAACTTTTCTTAGTATTTACTAGTTCTATTCTACCATTGATGCTGATATTTAGCATTCTGTCTTGCACTTCGAAAGTAAACGAACTGGATGATACCAAAAAAGAAGAATCTCAGGTTGAAGCCGCTGGTTGTAAAGGTAAGGAATGCCAAGTTTGTGTATTACCTTGGGGCGATGTTTTACCGCATGGTCAAGTTTTAAAAAACGCTTTTAAAAAAGAACTGGCAGGATGTGATGAGCAATGCGATTCACTTGCTATTTCCTTAGAATGCGAATCGGGAACTCTATTACAAGTGACTCGAACGGAACGACTGCCCTTTAAAGGTCAGGCATTTAAAAGTTGCTATAAAAAAACCTGCAATTGTACATTCAAAGATCAAATAATTCCGGATGGTCTTCAAAAAAATTTTTTTAAAACCTCTTCAAAAATTTGCGATGATAAATGTGAAAAAAAATCGCTGCTTTGCTTGTCAGGAAAATTGGTAGATCCTTTAAGTCCAACGTCTGCTGTAGATTTAACAAAAGAATATTCTTACCTAAGCTGCGATCAATTGCCTTGTGCTAAATGCCTCACCCCTTGGAGCGACCAAATTAACAGCGGAGTTATAGTTAGCGGATTCAAAAACGCTACCTTAACTTGCAAGGAAAGCTGCACCGGATCGGGGAATAAAAAAGATTTTACATGTTATAATGGTGGCTTCAAAGAGAGTGGCATCGCCAGCTATGCAAATAAGACTTGTGCATTAAACGCGTGCAGACAGTGCGATCTTCCTTGCGGTAAAACAATTAATGATGGTGAAAATTCATATTGTTTTAATACTTCCAAAAGCACGACCTGCGGTGATACAAATTGTTCGAGCAATAACGTTCGATTTTACTGTTCGGATGGGACTTTGAAAAATTCGTCAGGGACCGTATTAGACTCGAAAAATTACACCGCCTATTCAGCTCCTAGCTGCACGGCCGATGATTGCCGCAAATGCAAAGCAGTGTGGGGCACCGAATACCTTAGCAGCTCGACATTTTATGGCTACAAAGATTCCAGCGTTGCGTGCGGTAAAGATTGCAACACGACTCAAAATCGAAATCTATTTAAATGTGACAATGGCGATATTAAAGGTGGCATTAACGCTGATTTTCCAAACGATAAATGCACGGTAACAGATTGCAAACCGTGCACCCTTCCCTGCGGCAAATCTGTAAGTTCTGGTGGGCACAATACCTGTTATTCTATGACCGCCCCTAAAATCTGCGGCGATACTTGTTATAGAAATTCTAAGGATTTTTACTGTTTTGACGGAATAGTTACCGATTCAAATAAAGTCGAAACACCCCCAGCTGAAGTTGCATTGTATAGCAATAGCACATGTGCAGACAGCAATGTCGCTTGTATCCAATGCAAAACACCCGAAGGAAAAATCATTGATGACAGTAAAAAAGTTACTTTTTATAAAAATAATCTAGTGGAATGCACCGATTCCTGCCTAAGCACCTCGAACGCGGTCACTCTGACCTGCTCTGATGGCCAATTTGGGAACAAAGTGTTATACCCAGATTTTAACCACACTACATGTAAATCAAAATGCGACGGAGTTGCCGACGGCAATCGTGGTATAGGGCGAATCACAGGCGATGGTGGTGGCGCTCCCGTCTATCTTTGCCGTTTGCCTTGGTCTCGCGAAGTAGCAACTCACAATACCGAAGTCACGGCCTATTCAAAAGGAAGCGTACCAAAAGGTTCAACCTGTGAACCTTATAAAAAAGTGATTACGTGTAATGCGTACAGAGGATTGTGGACTGGCGGGGCCGTCTATATTTATCCGACGTGCTATGTAGAAAAATAAAGTCCTGATAGTTCGTTAGCTTGGGGGAATTAAATGACGATCGGAAAAATGAAATCTCGAATTGGCTTACTATTCGTCCTGTCGATTCAATTTATTTCCTTGTTATTCTTTTACACAAATTGTGGTCAGGCCGGATTCAAAATTCAAGATTTAGAATCCAAGGCGCCCCCTGTGCAACTAAGCATTCTCAATGATTTTAAAATTGAAAATTTTGAAATCACTCAAAGACCACTGGACCTTTCTAATTTAAAGCAAGCATCCGCTAAGTTTAGATACAATGGCGTCCTTGATCCAAGGATTCATTTTGCCTGTCAAATAGATGGGGAAGAGGCTTTTGGGTGCGATTCCTATTCAGTGGAGTTGGCTTCAATTTTGGATGGTGCACATAGCTTAAAAATTTATTTGAAGTATGATCAAGAATTGCGTCTTTTGACAGATCTTGGATTTCAAATTGATTCTACTAAGCCAATAGTAACTATGAATTCACGGCCTGCCAGTATAACTCCGGACCGAAATTATCTATTCTCGTTTAAAGCGACTGATAATCTATCTGGAGTAAGATCCATTGAATGTGCGCTAGGAACTTCGGCTTTTGTCGATTGCGCCAAAGACCAACAATTCGGTGGAAACGGCCTTGTTGAAGGCGACTATGTATTTAAAATCAAAGTCGTTGATAAAGCCGGAAATATATTTTTAGAAAGTTACCCATGGACGGTCCAATATGATCACGCTTCTGTCAAAATTTCAAAGAGCCCTGTGGCTTTGACTAAGTCCCGTGATTCACTTTTTGAATTTGCGGGAATTAATCAAAATGCGGCATATTCCTATCTAACGGAATGTAAAATAGATAAAGAATCTTTTGGAACTTGTTCGGGATCTAAAACTTACTCACAAGTCTTGGAAGGTAACCATACTTTTTCTGTTCAAATTAAAAACAGTATTAATGGTGTTGTTTTGGCCACCGATGAAGCAAGTTGGACTGTTGACTATACACCGCCAGACGCACCAGTGGTGACAGTTGATACTATGAATTTGCGAACAAAAAAAGAAGTGAAATTTTATTTTTCTTCTAGTGATGCTACATCAGGAATCAAAGGCTTCAAATGCCATGTCGATAGTCTTGTTGATGACGTTTGCAAAGATGGCCAATACACAATGTCGGACGCAAAAGATGGGACACATTCCTTTACCGTTAAAGCTACTGACAACTTAGACCAAGATTCACAAGCCACGACAACTGATTTTTCAGTTGATACGACTCCTCCAGATATTATCGTTGTAAATAAACCAACGACTGTATCTGACCAAAATCAATCGCCTGTTTTTACTTTTGATATCAGTGATGCCAGTGGTATTATGCCCGGCAGTGTTAATTGTCGATTAGGAACAGTGACCTGTCCGATGCCAGCACCTCAAGAAGCTTATCCCTATCAATATACTTTCAATAATATTGGCACAGGGACAAAAAATATTACAATCACCGCTACTGATTTATCGTTTAACTCCAGGTCCTATAGTATGACATGGACCATCGCCGATTCTGCTCCGCAGGCGATTCCAACGCCATTGGTTTCCTATTCACCTATGCCTGGAGGTCCTCGGCCCACTAGCCTCTATTCTAAAATAGATTTATCCGAAACTCATGGTTGTGCCCTAAATCAAAATAAAGATTTATTATGCTGGGGAGATAACGAGTTTTTTCAGCTTGGCATAAGAACTAAAACATCTATCGAAACTCTTACTAGGACAAATTCCAGGAACGTTTCAGATTTTTCCGTTGGAAAAAGTGTCACGTGCACAATAGAAAATGGAAAAATCTTTTGTATAGGAAATTTAGGACAATTGGGGCTGGATTATACCGAACCTATGCGCGGTATAAAAATACCTCTCGATGGTGTCAATACGGCGACGTCTCTATCACTAGATAGTATTGGCAACGCACTTTGTTTCATAGAATTTGGACAGGTAAAATGCCTTGGAGTTAACTCGAACGGCCATCTTGGCCAAGGCGCTTCGAGCGCTTCAAGCAAACTTCCTTTGATTGTTTCGCTACCTGAAAATAGTAAAGCAATTTCAATGGCCGCATTAACCTGTGCGCTCAGTGACGCTGG
The DNA here is from genome assembly GCA_043745515.1 of Pseudobdellovibrionaceae bacterium. Classification (GTDB taxonomy): domain Bacteria; phylum Bdellovibrionota; class Bdellovibrionia; order Bdellovibrionales; family Bdellovibrionaceae; genus UBA2316. Next base: position 12,333 of record JAYTTH010000417.1, read on the forward strand.
CAACGTTTACTGCTGGGGACTTGGTCACTTCAACAATGATTCGATTCTTGTAGTGTCTAGTCTTCCCGTAAAAATATCTGGATTTGCTCACATAAAGTCTTTAAAAACGTCAGGTTCTGGAGTTTGCGGACTTAGCGAAACAGGTTCGGTGACATGTTGGGGAGTTAATTTTACCGGCAATTCGTATAATACCCCGACGGTTGTTGTGACACCTGGTGCACAGCCCGTTCTGGATTTTGCATTTTTTGCTAATACTCCGCTGCCACTTCTTTGCGTAAACTTAGATATGTTCGGTGTTCAGTGCATTGGCGATAACTCGCGCGGTGGAATTGCAGGACAACTTCCACAGTACTATGAATCCTTTGTTCCTCTGTATGGACCATTTTTGCGAAACTTACGTTCGATGGTAATTAAGGATCAAACGAACTGTGCAATCGATGAAATGGAAAATATAGAATGCTGGGGTGATAACTCTCACGGGCGCGCCGGCCGTTCACTAGTTAATGGCATTGGTCTAGAATACGAAACGCCCAATATGATACTTAACGATCCCAAATTAGTTGCCTTTGGCGCTTCGGGATTTACGTGCGCAGCGCTTAAGGACAATTCATTGAAATGTTGGGGATTAGGTTTCAATGGGATGGGGCCTATGGCGCCTCCTCCAGTTCATATTCCTTCAGCGTCTAACGTTAAAGCTCTTTCAGCGGAAACATCACGAGCGTGTTATGTGAACACCGCCGGATCGGTTTATTGTTTTAACAACACTAATGGTAGCAATACAGTTGCAGCAAATTACTCGTATACTTTTTCAACACCATTGCCAATTGCGGGTATAGTAAACGGATCTGATATCGCCACAGATATTGTTTCAGGATTACGTCACACCTGCGTGTTAACATCAGCCGGGCGAGTTTTATGTTTTGGAGACAATACTTACGGCCAAGTGGCTCCTCTTGATTTATCAACGTCTATTAACGCCCCAACTTCAGTTGCCTTGTTCGGCAAAAAGGCACTTAAATTGGTTGCAGGCCAGAATCACAGTTGCGCCCTGCTAGAAGACAAAACAGTATCATGCTGGGGAAATTCGTTGGCAGGGATTTTAGGACAAACACAACCGTATGTTGGCTTTAGAGGACCTTCATTGGCTGTGGGACTCAACGGAATTAAATCACTCTTTGCCGGTGGTGACAGTGTTTGCACAATTCTAGAAACAAATGATATTCACTGCTGGGGTCAAAATTATTGGAACGCAAGTGCAACTCAACTCATTTCGCCTTTGCCTACCAAAATTACTAATTTCCTGCATGTTCCGGAATCGATGCTTCTTTCAAAAACAGGAATCTGTTCGCAATTCAGAGGTAAACTTTATTGTTTAGGTGACTCTAAATTGAACGGCCTGGGATTTAATATGGATCCTAGTTTAACCCCTGATTTAAACCTTGTGTTCAATCAGTTTTTTCCGGTGCCCAATTTATCCAATGTAATTCAGGCGTTTGGATCAAATGAAAATAACAGATGCGCCATCGTGGGTGTTGGACAATCCTCATACTTAAAATGCTGGGGATTAAATACGTATCTTCGCGGCGACCCAGGCGGCGGTCTTTTTGCACCACAACTGATTTTAATGCAGCCTTGGATTTTAAAAAACCCGCTCTAAAATTTTATTTAGTTAAAGACGGGATCGAGTCTCGATATCCTACCGTAGACAATCTTCGTCCGGCATCCTCATACGCTGGATGCTGTCGCGGGGGCGCCATAGTGGCAAGGCCGTCAACGTATCGATTAAACATACAGAACGCGGCTGCAATCAATACTGTGTCGTGAATATCTGATTCGGTAGCGCCTAAAGATTTGGCTGTATTGATATCCTCGGCAGTCACAGATCGTGCATCTGATTGCACTTTTTGAGCGATCCCGAGAAGGCTTTGAAGCTTTTGTGGAATTTGATTCCAATTATCTTTGGACCAGAGTTGACGAGCTTTACCTTTTTTCTCCCAGTGAACGTCTGCAACTGCACCATGTGTTTCTGAGCAAAAAACACATTGATTTAAAAACGATACGTAACTGGCAATTGTTTCGCGATCCGCTTTTGAAAAGGTAGCTGTTTCTTGCCTAAGCAAAAGCTCAGCGAGTTCATTCATTGGTTTTGCTGTTTGTGGATAGGCCATCATTGGTCCAAGAATTCCGGGAACACCATCAGGTAAATTAATATGCGCCATTTAAACTCCCTACTTAAATTTTGAATTTGAATCAATTAAGATAAGAATTATTTGACCACTTGATTTTTCAAATTCCAAAAGAATTCGTTGGTGTCTTGACTCAAGATACCAATGCGGTCTCCAGAATTTAACCGATCATTGACTTGTATTGGCTGCAATAGCCCTTTAAATTTCATTTGGCTGGTTAGGCCATTGTCATGATTCATTTCTAAAAAATATTCATCAGCACTCAGCTGAACCTTTTTACTTAAGACTCCAGACCAAGGATTAACGGCTTCGATCCCGCCGGGAGCTTCTTTTTTCATACCCTCAAAATGGAATTCAAATTTGGAATTAGCGGCATCAAAATCTCTGCGCATGTTCAGCGTATCTCGCTCTGAAATATTTAATGGCCCGGCTGGTTTATCTTGATGAGCTTTCAAGCCATAGCGTTCGCCGTATTTTTCAACAAGATCATTGTAAATCATATCGGACAAACCAACTCCGCCTTTTTCGCCCCATTTTTCGACGTATTGGTCATCGAGTTGCTCTTTGAATAACTTTTCGGCGTTATTGACTTTGACCAAACCGCCTTCGGGAACGCTAGATCTCATTGATTTCATGAGCTCGCGCAAGAAGTGCTTTTCGTACATGTCGGACACTTCTCTAAACTGAGTTTTCACTTTCTCCGCCGTCGGAGCTTCTTTAAGTGGAAGTGCACCTTGTAACTTGATCATAATTTAAAAAAAGAAAGAGGGGAGTTTGAG
>JAYTTH010000418.1:0-15277 GCA_043745515.1 Pseudobdellovibrionaceae bacterium
GTATTTTAGAAATAGGTGAAAACAATCATATATTCCCGGGTGCCGCAATTGGTGGACCGCCACAAGATATTACTTATAAATCAGAACCTACTCGATTAATTATCGGCAGCAATAATACCTTTCGTGAATTTTCTACTGTTAATTTGGCTACAAACAAAGGCGATGGAAAAACAGAAATCGGCAATAACTGCTATATGATGGCCTACACGCACGTGGGGCATGATTGCAAAGTGGGAAATAACGTTGTGATCGCCAATGACACCCATATTGGCGGTCATTGTATTATCGAAGAGGGCGTTACGATTGGCGGGGTGTGTGCATTCAATCAATTCACTCGTGTTGGCAAGAATGCGTTTATCGCCGGCAGTTCAGTTATTAACAAAGATATTTTGCCGTTTAGCCGCGCGCAAGGGACGTATGCGTTGGTGCGCGCTACAAATAAAGTAGGCCTATCAAGAAAAGGATTTTCAAAAGAAGAAGTGAACAATGTTCACAAGGCGATTCGAATAATCATTATGGGTAGTTCGACTTTGGATGAAGCCTACGAGCGTATTGCCAACGAATGCTTACCTTCGGACAATATAAATTATCTGGTTCAATTCGTGAAACAATCCAAACGGGGAATTGCGATTTCTAGAGGTTCAGTTTCAGATTTGGAAGACTAGTCTGCAAGATTAGACCAAAAAATAGGCCAGACTTATAGGTCTAAATATGCATACAGAGGGTTGAAATGAAAAAATTAAGAGCCGCAGTCGTTGGCGTCGGGTACCTGGGAAACTTTCACGCGCAGAAATTTAAGAATAATCCAAATTGTGAATTAGTGGGCGTATGTGATGCCAGCTTGGAACAGGCGCAAAAAATGGCAACTGCCCTAAGCTGTCAGGCGTACACGAATCCTAGAGATTTAATTGGCAAAGTGGACTTGGTAACGGTAGCAACCTCAACACGATTTCATTTTGAAGTGGCCTCTTTTTTTGTAAATGAAATGATTCCCGTCAATTTAGAAAAGCCAATGACGGCGACATTGGATCAGGCAAAAAAGCTTTTTGACCTCTGTGAAAGTAAAAAAAGTTTTTTAACGGTTGGTCATATCGAACGCTTTAATCCGTCACTGCTTGAAGTGAATAAAAAAATCGGTAGCGAAGCTCATCACTATGAATTTACGCGCTGGTCCCCATTTAAAGTTCGGGGATCTGATGTGTCGGTTATTTACGATTTAATGATTCACGATATTGATATGATGTTTTGGCTGACTCAAGGTGCAGACGTAAAAAATGTTTTATGCACAGGTGAAACTATTATTTCGAAAGAAACAGACGCCATCAATGCGTATTTCAGTTTGGCACTGAAAAATGGCCAGTCTAAGTCCGTCTATATGTCCATTAATCGAACCAGCGGCAAAGCCGTTCGACAAGTAAAGGCCTATTCGAAAAATAAAACGTTAGTTGCCAATACCGGAACACATGAACTGGAAGCCTATGATTATTTTCCAGCAGCAGAAAAAGAAGACGAAAAAATTAAGTCTACCGTTTGGACTGTAACTAAAACCGATGCTCTTCAGGAAGAAACCAATCATTTTGTTGATTGTGTATTAAGTGGTAAAAAACCAATGATCACTGCTGAAGACGGCTTAAAAGCCATGACTTGGGCTGATGAAATAGACAAACAAATTCAAAATCATCGACGATGACAAAAAGGATGCGATGCCCGCTGTATTGATGATATCTGCTGAAGCTTCGTCAGTATTGTATGCTCAGCGCATATTGGAATTTTGGAAGCAGCAAGACCGATCGGTGGACGCCTTTGGCGTTGGGTCCAATGAAATGGAAGCATTTGGATTTCGTAGACTGGGCAAATCAGAAAGTATGGCGGTTGTTGGCGCTGCTGAAGTCATCGAACATTATTCAGCCATTAAAAAAGTATTTAACGAAATTTTGATTGAAGTGGATCGAGTAAAACCTAAAGTAGCCATTTTGCTAGATTACCCCGAATTTAATTTGCGTTTAGCCAAAGAATTAAAAAAAAGAAACATTCCCGTTGTGTATTATATTTCTCCGCAGATTTGGGCCTGGCGCAAAGGCCGAGTCTCGCAGATGCGGGATTTTTGCGATCGTGTTTTAGTTTTATTTCCATTTGAAATGGATTTTTATAAAAAAAATCAGGTTAAGTGTGAATTTGTAGGACACCCTTTAATTGACGAACTAAAAAGCGAATACCTTGAAGAAAGCCTAATGCTTAGCGAGAGGCAGCGTTGCGGAATCAAAGACAACGAAGTGGTCTTAGGCTTGATGCCGGGATCGCGGCGGGGCGAACTGGATCGTCATTTTTCAATGCAGTTGGAAGTAGCCAGACGATTGAGTCATCGAGTTTCTAATTTAAAAATATTAATTATGTGCGCGCCTAGTTTTGAAAAAGAAGATTTAGTTTCCTATTTAGATGATTTCAAAGTGAATTTCATTATGATGAAAACCGATCCGTTTAAAATGATTTTATTGACGGACATCGTGCTGGCGGCCTCTGGCACAGCGACTCTAATGGTTGGGTTACTTGAAAAGCCGATGGTGATCATGTACCGCATGAAATGGCTAACCGGCTGGGTAGCTAAAATATTGGTTCGAGGAGTTAAATATTTTGGAATTACCAATTTGATTTTGGACAGCGAAGTGAGCCCCGAACGATTTCAGGAAAAAGCCAATCCAGATGAATTAGAACGCTTGGTGTTTGAGTTAATTTCCAAACCCGATGTTTATCAAGCGCAGAAGCGGAATTTAAAAGAAATACGCACACGGCTTGGACAAGGGCGAGTGACTGAAAAAGTGGTTCAAGTTTTGAATGAGTATTTATGAGTTCAAAAGCCTGGGCGTCGAGTTTATTTCCGCAGTTAGAGCAAAATAGAGAATTTTTTTTTCCTATTTTGTGGATTTTAAGCGGACTTTCCTTTGGTTTTAGTTTGTTAGTTCAAATGCGATTTTGGCTTTATAAAAATAAATATTTGAAAATCGAAACTCTGACTATCCCAGTTCTGAGTGTTGGGAATCTCACTGTCGGTGGGACTGGAAAGACTCCGATTATTATTTACCTAGTTAATCTATTGAAAGATCAGAATCGCAGAGTTGCCGTAATCAGCCGAAATTATAGATCAAGTACCCGGGGGATTCAAAAAGTGTCCCCAAATGGCAACGGTGGAAAATCAGCGGGAAAATTATTTGGCGATGAACCGGTGCTTATTTTTGAAAAAACTCAAGTTCCCGTATACGTAGGGCCTGTAAAATCACTGACTGCAAAAGAAGTTTTACGCTGTGAAAAAGTGGACTGCCTATTTGTGGACGATGGTTTTCAGCATTTGAAATTGAAAAACAACTGTAGTATTTTGCTCTTTGATGTGACCCAAATTGATCAGAGTAATTTCCTTTTTCCCAGGGGTCGTTATCGTGAGCCATTTTCAGGATATCAGAAAGCCGATATTATTTTTTGGACTAAAACAAATTTTGTAGAAGCTGAACATCTGGAACTATTAAAAAAACAAGTGTCTTTTTCCGGGTTTCAAGTGGACTGGCAGTTTGAACTGGCTGTCATAGATTTTCCATGGTTTCCTAGTTTGAATTACGATGCCGCCCCCCACTTTGCTGGTAAACAAGAGTTTTTCAATACAAAACGTTTTATATTGGTTTCGGCCATTGCCCGGCCAGAAATTTTTAAAAAAATGATTCAAGATTTGAATCCTAAAATAGAAACTGTGGAAAAAATATTTCGGGATCATCACCAATATTCAATGGCTGATTTGAAAATAATTTTAAACAAACCACTAAATTTTAAACATTTTTTAACGACAGAAAAAGATTTTACCAAACTAAAGGATATTTGGCCGAAAGATGTGCCCCTTGGCATTGTAAAATGGAAATTACGCCCCAACAAAAGTGATCAACATATTTATGAATCAATTGCTTCATTTTTGCATTAAATTAGTCTCCTTTATTTGCTTCCAGCTTGGACGACGGACTAGTCGTGCTTTATTCAGTGTGCTTGGGGTTCTTTGGTATGACGTTTTTAGAATTCGGCGCAGACAGGTATTGGAAAATATTGGAATAGCCTTTCCAGATATGCCTCTGGAGCAGAAAAATAAATTGGGGCGAGAAAATTTACTAGTTTCGATGGCTAATTTAGCTGACTTAATGGCGATTCCATTGATTGACAGGGCTTGGGTGTCTAAACACTGTGTTTATGAAGGCAGCGAACACGTCGAGGCCGCGTTTCAACAGGGCAAAGGTATTTTGATGTTAGGTATGCACGTTGGGAACGGCGACCTATCTGCTAATATGATTTCTATGAACCAATGGCCAATACATTTGATTACTAAATTTTTTAAAAATAGAAAGATCAACGACATTTGGTTTTCAGTGCGGGGCGGGCAAGGGGTCAGCTACATCGAACCCCATGGGGAAAAATCCCCATTTCAGATTTTGAAGGCACTAAAAGCCAATAGCATTGTCGTTTTTGTAATTGATCAATTTATGGGAAAACCCTTTGGTATAGAGACCACGTTTTTTGGCAGAAAAACCGGAACAGCCCAAGGTCTCGCAGTTTTTCATATTAAAACAAAATCCCCTGTTATTCCAGTTTATTGTTACGAAGGCGATGACCGACGATTTCATCTTGTCTTTGAGCCAGCTTTAGATCTTCAGTCGTTCATTTCAGCCAATAAGGAAGAGTCGATTTTGAATCTGACTCAGCACTTTAACCAGATCATCGAGCGAATAGTACGTAAGCACCCTGCACATTGGATGTGGTTACATCGAAGATGGAAAAAATTTGAGTGATTACTAGTTTAGGAATGTTATCCTAGGGTTGTGAATCGATTAATTTTTTGTATAGGCATTTTTTTCACCTGCGCTTCAGTTTTTAGTGGCTGTGCCTCTTCGTTTTTAAAGCTGGAAAAAAAGGACGAAGATTTTGTAAAAAATGTCGAGTTTGATGAAAAAGTTCAAATCAAGGAACTTCCACCTGAAGCTGGCAATTCTAATAATCAAGTGGTTGAAATCCCAGTCACGTCTCTGAACACAACTCCGGTGAAAGAAGCGGTTGTGGTTGCACCAGCGGTTCCGAATATTAAAGAGAAAAAATCTAAAAAATCCAAAAGAAATAAAAATAAACTGGATGCTAAAACTGAAGTAAAGACAGAGGCCACTTTTGAGGTTGCCGTAAATACGAACGACCTGGAAGATCGTGAAGGTATGAATGGTCGTCGCCCGATAAAGGATCCATTTCGCGTAGGTGAAGAAGTCGTACATGAACTGCATTATTTTAAAGTAGCTGCCGGAGAACTAAAGCTTAAAGTCGGTCCCTTTGTTGAAGTAAATGGAAAGCGTTCTTATACATTTACAACGGAACTAGAATCCTCGAGCATGTTTTCATCTTTCTACAGTGTAAAAGATATTGCCACCACCTATGTAGACTTTATGGAATTTGTGCCTCGGGTATTTACCTTAGCGGTCAAAGAGACGGGGCAGATTAAAGACGCCAAAGGTTTATTTGATATCGAAAATAACAAAGGAACGTATTGGGAAAAGAAATTTACAAAAAAGAATGGCCAAGAAGAATTTAAAAAAGAATGGGATATTTTACAATATTCACAAAATGTTTACAGCGCCGCTTTTTATATGCGCTTGTTCAAATGGGAAGTGGGCAAAGAATATTCGTTTCGTGTAGCTGATGCGGGCGAAAATATAGTTTTTCGTGGCAAAGCCATCCGCAAAGAAAAAATTGAAACCGAAGTCGGAGATTTTGATGCAATCGTTATAAAGCCTGAGATTACGGTTAAAGGTATTTTTAAACCAATTGGTGATATCTATTTCTGGCTAAGCGACGATGATCGAAAATTTATTCTTCGAATTGAATCTAGTATTAAAATCGGAACAATCGTTTCCGAAGTCGTAAAATTAAAGCCGGGAAACTAGAGACTGGTATATAAAAAAAGACACTCCATGATAGGAGTGTCATCAATCGATAATTTTAAGAATTTATTATTGAAGAACTTCTAATTTCGACGTCATGGTCGAAAGCGCCCAAGACAAACTAAACGAGCCAGCAGAATCAATAAATGGAGCCGAGCTAACGGCATTTAATGTGTAGCCAGCACAATCTGTTGTGGCAGAAGGAGCCGTATTTGGCGTATTGAAGTTAACACAGCCTTTCTTATTTATCTCGCCCGGAGTGGTCGATGGACCATTGCTAGTAACATTTTCGTCAAATGAAGCAGTTGCGCTGATTCCGCCCCCACCATTTGTAAGACCTGTGGCAGTGGCAAGTGCCGATGAATTGGCTGCCAACACTGCTGATGCGTTAATTGCAGAATCATTTCCAGATTGCTGTGGTAATTCCCAAGCATTGTAAAAAACCGTGGCTTTACCGTCACTATAGTTTCCGTGCATAGCGGTCCTTCCGACCACTTGATTGCTGTTCTGCGCCTGGCTTTGAAGAACACCCCAAAGTTCAAATTCACTCGAGGTTTTATTGTATTCGATTCGAACGGCATCAAGTCCACGAACACGTCCGCCAGCAGAGGTAGTCGCCTCTGACATGTAAACTTCGATTCCATTGAGTGTTGCTGACTTTTGACCCGTGTAAAGAGTGATCAATCGCTTGTAAGGATAGGTGTGGGCCGCATTGCTGTCGTACTGGATATTTCCCATATCCATATTTATCGCAATATACGCGGCCGGCGAATCGCCACAGTTAAATTCATAGGCAAATTTTGTGACGTTGTCCAAAATGGTTTCTTGAAACTCAACTCGCTTTTGAAAAGTTGTTCCACCACCAAGCCAAGATCCTGGTATCATGTGAGTTGGACTTTTAAAAGTGATCACTACATTGTTCGTCCCATCAGATCCCGTGATTGAACCTGTCGCCGGAACATCAGTACAGCTGTTTATGCCGCCACTTTTTCCAATTGTAGGCAATGTATTTATAATTGATGTCAATCGACCAACGATTCCATCATGTGGTGGACCACTGCAGTCTGCACCGGCCGCAGGAGTCGTGCCGTTGCAGGCCAGTTCACCATAAGAAACGTTGTCGTTGTATCCCATAATCAAACCAAAACTTTGTCTTAATATATTGGTTATATGAGGGGTTGCCGCTGAACCGGCTCTGGCAAAATTCAGATTGGCAAGCTGAGCAAAGGGCCCAAGTTTTGTTATTACTGATTTTTGAATTTTTTGTTTTTCTGTTACCTGAGTGTACGAATAGCCTAAAGTGATAACCACGGCTGCCGCGGTGATTCCTTTTACAAGTGTATTTTTATTTAAAATCATGTTGTCTCCCTAGTTTAATTAATTAACTTTTAATACCTATTTCACGCACGCTTGCGAACCGCATTGGATAGACACCAATGGATATCCGGTACTGGTAGTCGCACCAGCACTGTCGGCGTTTGAAGATTTTTTGCATCCACTCAAACCTAAAGCTAAGAAACCAAGAACCAAGGCGCTTTTCAATATACGAACCATATAGAACCTCCTGTTATAAAGTTGTCTATTCTATCGACGACTAAGGCAAGTTCTTGAGGACAATATAATTTGACTGAACAGTCGATACAAAGTGAAACGTATTTAACCTGGCTTGAGTCACAGAGCCATTGAACAATAAAAAATATTTTTTTTTCTTAATATCAGACGTCTCAAAAAAGTGAGCATAAAATAAAAGCTTAAAATAAATAGCGCCGGAAGGAAACGCTAGAAATCAATCCAAGTCCCAGCATGGTCGTCAACATACTTGAACCGCCATAGGACAGCAATGGCAAAGGGACCCCGACGATAGGAAGCAATCCAACAACCATACCGACGTTTACAAACATATGCCAAAAAATATAACTCAGAACCCCTACGGACATTAAGGCGCCAAATTTATCGCGGGCTTGATAGGCAATTCTAAGGATTAAGAAAAATAAAATGCAAAATAATCCAATAGTTGTAATGCTTCCTACAAAGCCGTGTTCTTCGCTCAGCACAGAGTAAATAAAATCGGTGTGGCGTTCTGGCAAAAACTCGAGCTGTGACTGGGTACCTTTGCGGAAGCCTTTGCCAAAGAATTGTCCCGATCCAACGGCATAACGAGATTGCAGGGCATTGTAGCCGGTTTTTCGAGGATCAATTTCCGGCGACAAAAATGTCAAAACCCGATTTTTTTGATAATCATGCAGAATATATTCCCAGGCAATCGGCAGTGAAATAGAAATCAAAACCAGCGCCGCGACAATAATATGCTTTTTAACTTTAGTAAATAAAATCATCGATCCGCTGATGGCAACGATCATCATCGCGGTCCCTAAATCAGGCTGCTTCATGATCAAGGCGAAAGGGACCAATACTAAAATGACCGGGCCGATCAATTCGCGAATACCCATGCCTTGTCCCATCGAGTTTCTTTGGGCTAGTACTTTTGACAATAACATAATTAATGAGAGCTTCATCGTTTCCGACGGTTGATAACGAAAGAATCCAAAATCGATCCAGCGCTGGGCTCCAAGTGCGATTTTACCAAAAAAATCAACGTATAGAACGGCAATTAAATTGAAAAAATAAATCAAATAACAAATGCGTGCGACAATAGCATAATCCAAAAGTGTTGAGATGAAAAAAATGCTCCAACCGGAAATCAGCCAAACAATTTGATTAATAAATAACGATTCGACTTCTTTTGAATTGGGCCCATGAGTGGCGCTGTATAAATTTATTAGTCCAATCACGTTTAACGCCAAAATAACTAGAATAATATTCCAGTCTAAACGGCGGACCAGTGTTTTTTCCTCTAGCGATATTGAAAGATCCAAATCTATTCTCCTTCAGTCGTAACAGCAGGGGCCGTAGTAGTCGCGTTGGATATTTTTTTTACATTCATAGCTTTAAGACCCGCTTCGATTACCTAGGGATGATATTTTTGAAAGTAGGCTTGAATCACATCACGAACAATGGGGGCCGCGCCGGTATTACCGTGGCAAGAATGTTCGGCTAATACTCCCACAGTAATTTCTGGATTTATAGGCGGCGCCCAAGCGATAAACCAACCATGATGGCGCATATGTATCGGTTTTGACATACAGTTATTATAAATTTGATCTGCGGAAAATCCCATGACCTGTGATGTTCCTGTTTTTCCAGCCATTTCGACTCCGGGTATTTTCCAAAATCGGGCGGTGCCTCGTGTGCCATTCGCCACACGCCTCATGCCTTCGCGAACAATGTTAAAAGTTTTTTCAGATATTTTTTTACCATTGGGTTGAGTTTCAGTGACGTTTCTAAGTACTTGAGGAAAGTTTTCTTTTATCACTTTGCCTTCTTGGTCCAAGATCTTCTGAATGACATAAGGTCGGTAGACTTTTCCACCTAATCCGATCGTATTATAAGCCACTACCATTTGAAGCAAAGTTGTATTTACAAAACCTTGTCCAATTGCTGTGCTTAGGTTTTCACCCTCTTGCCATTCCTCACCGCGATTGGCTTTTTTCCATTCTGAATTTGGCATATTGCCGGGGACTTCCCGCGCAAGCTCAATCCCTGTTTTTGATCCGATCCCTAAAAGTGAAATGTAATCATACATTTTGTCGATACCCAGAGCGATACCCATTTTGTAAAAGAAAACGTTTGAACTGCGCTCAAGTGCATCGTAAACCGTGATATTACCTTCACCATTTTTTTGGTGATCATGATACGGACGTCTTCCAAAATAAAAAACACCAGGGGCATAGACGATTTGCGTGTCTGTAATTGTTTTTTCTTCTAATGCTGCCAAAGCTACAAAGGGTTTGAAAGTGGAGCCTGGCGAATGGTGATCCTGAATAACTTTGTTTCGAAGTGGTTTGAAAGGATCATTGATTAACGTGCTCCAGGTTTGGGTAGAAATAGCTGTGGCAAATTCATTGGGATCAAATGATGGCTCAGACAACCAGGCCAAAATCTGCCCATCTGACTTCATTGCAACGACGGCGCCAATTCGCTTTAATTCTGTAAATGATTTATAAGCTGCCTCTTGAATATCACGATCAATAGTCAGAACGGCATTGCTGCCATGAGACGCGTCTTGGTCTGTGATTTTATCACCAATAATATTAGGATTACGCAAACTAGTTTCGCGGCCATGGGCATCGACCTGAATAAAACTGACGCCGTCAGCCCCGCGTATTTCGCGCTCTAAATTTTCTTCAAGACCACTTTTTCCTATGATATCGCCTTGTTCAAATTTTAAAACGCCTTTGTACAAATCGTTCAACAAAGGCAGCTGTTTTTTTGAGATTTCACTTACATAACCAAACAACTGAGCGCCATTTTTTTGCAACGGGTAATGGCGAATAATAGTTTCGCGAATTTCAAGCCCTGGCGTATCCAAATTGATTCGCTTCAGGCGAAATACTTCTTCACGACTAAGATTATCTTTCAATCGGATTGTTGAAAAAGGCCCGTTCAATCGACGGCTGCGCTGAACCCGTGCGACGATTTTTTCAGGCTCCATCCCCAAAATCGGAGCCAAGCGAACAGACATTTCGTCAAGGTTAGTTATGTATTGAGGAGTCAAAATCGCTTCAAAGCCCGGTAAATTCTGAACCAAAGTTTTCCCGTGACGATCCAGCAACAATCCGCGCGGTGCGGGAATTTTGACTTGTTTAATACGATTTTTCTCAGAAAAGTCCCGCAGTTCAGAACCTGATATAATTTGCAAATACCAAAGTCGCAGAGAAAACACTAAAAATGTCGATATCACAAGCGCGTAAATATATTTATAGCGGCCCCAGTACTCTTTTGACTCGTCTGGATTACTTACATAATCAGCCATTCAAGTCTCCATGCACTTCCGAAGGTAAGTCCGGCTTGAACAAAGTGTCCATTTTTTTTAGGATTGGATACGCATAAAATGCTATTAAGGTTGTTAGCAAAACTTGGAACAATCGGTCCCAGAAAACAAGGGGCGTAAATCGTGATTCAAAAAGATATGAATTTAAAACATAAGTAACATGAAACAATGTAATTGAAATTCCAGAAATCAGTGTAAAATAGACCGCACCCGGCCAGTAGACTCGATTTTTAACGACGTACAGGAATATATAATTAAACATACAGGTTACTAATAAAATGCCTAAAGACGCATAAGTGAAGAACGAATAGATAAAAACACATCCATAGCAATATACAATCGACTTCCAATCTTCTTTATCAAGTCCAAAATAAATAAATAAAAGGAAGCAAAAAAATGGCGCGGCGACTGTTCCCAAAAGCTGATACCAAACTACTGTTTGAAACGCGCATAAAAAATATGCCAAAAACAAAAACACTAGCCCATGAAGTATTCTTAAACGAGACGAATTCAATTTTTTATCTCCGTTGCAATCGTCTCTGACATATCTACGTTTTTCGCATTTAGAACGACAAAGACTTCTTCCACTTTTTCAGAATCAACTAATGGTCTAAGATCCACTTTCAAAGACACGCTAATTTGTTTTTTTTCCGCTGTTTCCACAACGGCAATAGGAAATCCTTTGGGGAAAATATTATCAAGGCCACCGGTCACAACTAAATCGCCGGGGCGTACGTCTTCTGTGCGCTCGACATACTTTAAGACTGCGCCAGATTTCCCCTTGCCCTCTACAATTCCGTGCGCGCGACTACGCTGGATGACTCCATCGATCACAGCGTAACGGTCTGTCATTAACAATATGTGCGACGTTTTCTGCTGCGGTTTAAAAACGTATCCCAGAGCGCCTTGCAGAGTCATAACTGCTTGACCTTCTTTCAGACCATCGGCAGAACCCTTGTTAATTGTAATCGTGCTGTGATCAGGAATCAAATCTCGCGCAATTACCTGCGCCGCCAATAGATCCATTTTACTAGCATTTCGAAAGGCCAAAAGCTGTTTGAGACGACCATTTTCTTGATTGATTTCATCAAATTTTAAAAGCCGGGTAGTCAATTCTTGATTTTGATTTTTTAACGATTCATTTTGTTTTTTGATTTGAATCAGGTTCAAATACTGACTGGTCGTCGTTTTCACGCCTTTACTATAGGTATAAAAAAAGTCTTGGAAACGCCCGGCCATCCAGGAAAATGGTTGTTTGAACCATTCCGAGTCATTTTGTTTTTCTTCCATATTAAACGTGACCAAAGGCATGACCAAAACGAAGATAAAAAACACTAGCTTTTTAAGATTTATGTTAAAAAAATTCAAAAAATGACTCCTGACTTACTGAAAGTCTAAATGATGGAAGAATCTGGAGCAAGATATAATAAAAATTTTGACTTGAAAATCGGAGGAAAAAAAGGTGTTATTTGAGTTTGCGAATGAACACGAATTGTCCCAACAAAGTGAGAGACCATGGATACACGAAAAGGCCGCAATACTGAATCCGATCAATTGGACGCAACTCCAAAAACAGGAAGTACTTTTGAACAGCTTAAAGGCTTAATGCAATCGCGTGATCGAACCAAAAAAATTCTTGGGACTCTGATGTTCAGTTTGCCAATCATGGTCGTTTTTGTCTTTTTTGGTCTTCCAAACGACAAAATGAGCGGAGGAGCATCGAATGCAGCTCGAGTTAATAAAACCTTTATTTCGCTAGCGGATTTTACTCAAGAAGAGCAGCGGGTGCAGAAAATGCAAGATTATTATGCACAAATGTTTGGCCAGCCCGTCACTTTCGACCCGCAGCGACAAAAGGCAGTTCGCCGCCAAGCTGTAGAATCTTTGGTGCAAATGGAATTGCTGTCTCAGGCCACTGAAAGGGAAAACATCTTGGTTTCTGACAAGGAAATTTTAACGTTTATTCAGGAAATGAATGAGTTTAAAAAAGACGGTCAGTTCCAGCCTTCTTATTATTTTCAATTGCTAGAAGCCAATCGTCTGTCTCCGGCAGGTTTTGAAAGTAAAATAAGAAAACAAGTTCAAACGCAACGAACACGTCAGTTGTTTGAAGCCGTGGCCAAGCCGTCGCAGCTAGAAATCGATCAGTTAAACGAACTCAGTCGCCAGCAATGGAATGTTCAATTTGTAAAATTGGATCGTGATGAGCAAGGAAAGAAAATTAATGTTAGCGATGCAGATTTGACTGAAAATTTAGGAAAAGCGGAATTTAAAAAGAGGGTACAAAGTTTCTTCGATGCCAATCGTTCAAAATACGACCAGCCAGAAAAAATTTCGGCTCAAGTGATCGTGACTAATTTCACTCCCGGTAATCCTGAATCAGAAAAAAAAGCGATGGCCAAAATATTAGAAATTCAGAAACAAGCCGATAAAGAAGATTTTGGTCAGCTAGCACAGAAAATGTCTGAAGATGTTGGCACAAAAAACAAAAAAGGTGATTTAGGTTATTTCGGTCGCGGCGAAAAGGAACCGGCGGTCGAGCAAGCGGCTTTTGCCTTGGATGTGGGCAAAGTGTCCGCGCCTGTGAAGGGTCACACGTCGTATCAGTTGGTTAAATTAACGGACCGTAAACCAATCGTTAAAGCAGAGTTAGCTTCGGTTGAGCGTAAAATTGCAGCTGAGCTTCTAGGTAAAGATAAATTTGAAGCTTTACAAAATCAGCTGGCAGAAAGTGTTAAAGTGGGACAAATCGAAGCGGTTGAGACCACTTTAAAAACAATGGGACTAGAATGGGAAGAAACCGGATTTTTTAGTTTGGATGCGGCTCAAATTCCAAAGCTGACAGAAAAAGAACTTAAAACGGCAGCTATGGATTTATCGCCTAAGCATAAATTATCAAAACAGCTGATCACCGTTAGAAACTTACATTATTTGCTTCTTTTAAAAGATGTAAAAATGACAGATGTGGATAAGGCCAAGAACGAATCCAAAACATTGGCTCAACAGGCGTCGTCGCAATTGCAAGATGATTGGATCCAGCAATTTCGAAATGATAGCAACGTTCAAATCAATCCCTTAGTGGTTCAATAGCTAAATGGCAAACACCGATCCGACTTTTCTAAGGCGGTTTAGCGTGTTTGCTTCGGTTTATAAGGCGCCTAACTCGGTAAAATCAAAGCGATTAGAATCAGTGACGGTAACCTTAGGTTTTCAGGGCCCCGTAGATTTGGATTCGGGAATGATTATTAGTCTCACCGACGTGGACGTCTGGATCGACCGGTTCAAACTTAAGGTAGCGCAAAAATCATTTAGCAGTCGTGTGGATTTTTGCAAAAAAAATAAGGAAACTCTGAAAAAGTTAATTCCCAGATCTGATCTGGTTCAGATCCTTTTTTCCTTTCATGATTTTTTTGTATTTTATAAAGACAAAGACGTTTTATTTGGCTGGTTGCTAGTCAGTGAACTATCCAATGAGTCAACAACGTGGCTTTCTCCAATAACACTTACATTTTCGGCTGGCAAAAGCGATTTAGCCAAATGGATTTCAAAAAATGAATCCAATAATAAAAAAATGTGGCTAAAGACTAAAATTAAAAACAATAAAGTAGTTGGTGTTAAACCCTTTATAGGAGCGAGATTTCATAGTTTAGAATGCCAAGACCCTGCCATTGATTCAAAGATTAAATTTTATGAAAACGATATTATTTTAAAATAAAGGAATTTGAAAAGGCTTCTGGAAGTAATTCTTTGAAGGTCATTTTTTTAAATTCTTTTCTATTATTTCCAAAAAATACCGGGGTAGTGGGTTTACAGAATTCAGCCATGACTTGTCGACATAAACCACATGGTGGCCATTTCTCTTTTTCTGAAGAAACCACAACGACAGCTTGAATAGGAAGTTTCATTTTTTCAGAAATGCCTTTCCATATTGCGACACGTTCGGCGCACACGGTGCCTCCGTAGGATGAGTTTTCAACATTACACCCAGTGAATAAATGTCCGTTAGAATCCAGGATTGCAGATCCTATAGAGAATCCCGAATAAGGCGAATAAGCCTTTTTTTGAACCTGGTATGCGTGTTCGATCAGGGCTTTTAAAGTGGGGTCTTTGACCTGGCTAAATTTGAAGTTTGAATTTTTAATCATGACGACCGCCCGAAAAAGGAATTGAGATACCTAATGAACCTAAGACGTTACCCAGTGAGAGTAAAGGTAAACCCTGAATAGAGGTGAAATCGTCAGTTTGAATCGATTCGATTATCTGCACCCCCTGTTTTTCTATTTTGTAGGAACCAGCGCAATCCCAAGGCTGATCCATATCCACGTATCGAGCGATTTGATCCAAATTCAGAGGCTTTATTTTAACCGTAGTCAGCACCAGAAGTTCAATCGGTGAAACTCCATCAAAAACAGTGCAGGCTGTCACAAGCTGGTGA
>JAYTTH010000419.1:0-4026 GCA_043745515.1 Pseudobdellovibrionaceae bacterium
ACCGTGTGTCCTTTGGTTTATATGGAACCAATGAAGAAGCGCAAACCGAACGCACAAAGTATTTAGAAAAATACAAAGCGGAATCCGCGATCATTCAAAAAATTAAAAACTAAGCTTTAGATAGGTTTTTCAATGACTAACGAACTACGAACAGTATTAAAAATTAGCTAACTTTTCTAAATGCGAGTTTTTATACATCTTTTACGGAATTAATATCAATTTCTTGGTCACGAAGGCGCGATTTTACAATGGTTCGTGAAACTCTTTAGTTAGAAGCAATTTGATTGATGGAAGGCTGCTTTTCCAAGTAAAGCTCGCCAATTTCTTCGCTATTAAGCAGGCTAATATCAAGACAGAGTTCAATTGAAACAACATAATAGGTACCGTTCGCCTCGTATTCGGGTTGCTGCACCAAGTTTCTCGTTTTGAGATTCATATAAAATTAATAAAATTAGATATTTAGGCGTGGAAAGCTGGATTTTATTACGAGCCTTGTTTTTCCAGGGTTTTTCGTGGATAATAAAGGTATGGAAAAACAATCCACTCTTTCTACAAGCATAGATTCCGATCTTAAAAAAGCGCTGGCGGCATTTTGCAAAAAGCGAGGGCTTAAAATTCAAAGTGTAGTTGAAAATGCCATTCGCGAGCAACTTGAAGATGAAATTGATCTTGCTAGTTATGATGAACGAAAAAACGAAGAAGAAGTCTCTCTAGCCACTATTCTCAAGAAAATAAAAAAATGAGTTCGACGGTTTACGAAATCGTTTTTAAAAAGAGCGCGGCTAAAGAGCTTCAAGGATTGCCAAAAAAAATCCAACAAAAGGTATTGGACGCTGTACAGCTTCTTTCTATAAATCCTTACACAGCGCTTCTTCAAATAAAAAAGATGAAGGGTGCCGACTCACTCTATCGAGTTCGTATTCAAGATTATCGAATCATCTACCTAATCGAAAACCATACAATCAAAGTGACCATTATCAAAATCGGTCATCGCAGAGAAGTCTATGAGTAGGCAAAATGTACAGATTAAATTTAAAGGGAAAATAGTCGTAGCTGGGAAAATTTTCGTCGCAGATAATTTTTGGATGCGATTGACGGGTTATATGTTTAGAAGAAAGCCTCACGTTGCCGGAATATTATTTGAATCATCAGGAAGTATTCAAACGAGTTTTATGAACTTTGAGCTGGATGTCGTTTTTCTGACGAAGACAAACTCAGTAAGTAAGATTCAAAAAAATGTGAAGCCATGGAGAATAGTTTTCAGCACAGCAAACTCAAACAAAGTGCTAGAACTTCCAACGGGACGTCTTCCCTCCGATTTAAAGATTGGCGATGTTCTAGAATTTGCTCTGGGATAAAATACAAACGATATCATTGCAGGCTAATTATCTAGGTACAGTTAAAATGGATATTATTTATTCTGATAGAAACAAAAATGCCGGTTATGTCGTGCTAAAAAAACAAAATCGAGTTTGGACTCTTCGACAAAAGGCGGCCTGTCCGCTAATGCAAATTTATTAGATTTTCCAGATATATATGCACAGACGCGCGAATTTTCAACTATGTGGCAGTTTTTTAGATCCTATGAACGGGAACTGCAAAGGTTGGATGGAGTGGTCAATAAAATAAAATATGATTGTCGGTCGGATTTTTGTTGGTAAAAACCGCCGGGCGTTTTGGTATTTACTCCATTCAAAAAATGGCTCCTAATTTCAAAGCCAGATCAGGAGTCGGTTGGGGGCGAAAATCTTTTCCAAAAACAAGTTTCAACTCTGTGTCCAAGTGGAGGTGCCAAAAAATCGCCTGCAAAGATACGATGCCTGAGGCAAAAAATGTTTGCCCTGATTTAGTCGTCGTCGAAACACCATTAAAAAAACTTACTAGTTCTGTTTCGTAGGATCCAATTCCAATTCCCGAATAAAAACTAAGCCAGTCAAAAGTGGATCCCATTTTAAAAAGATACGACGTATTTATCGTTTGAACAGTTTCCTTAAAACTAAGCAATGAAGTTCCTGATTGCGTTGACCATCGACCTGATTCAATTCCGAATTGATAAGAATCAAAAGTCAAATTGACAGCTAAGGAATCTACTCTTTGGAAATATAAATCACCATCTTCGTTTTCCATGTAACGTTGATTTAGAACCAATGGAAATAATGATACTTGCATTGAAAAGCTCAGGCTTGAGGCGCCCAAGGTAAAAAAGAATACAATAAGACGAATCATTGAGATCCTTTTGAACCCAATTTAAATGCGGCTGCTGACGACGTGCAGTCCAAAGTATTTGCCAATTTAGAATCATTTTCTAGAAATGTTTTTAAAAGATCGCATTCATTTTTATTTGGGATAGTTTGACTCGATAGAAATTTATAAATTAAGGAATACGATGTCACCAGACCAGTATTGTCAGCAGCGAGTGCGATTTCAGGTAATGTTTTGGATATGCTTTGAATGAAGTCGACCACGAATTGATTCATGGTTGTTTTTGTTACTTCAGGTGAAAGCCCACGTTCCTTTTGAATCGTTTCCGAATAGGATTTGAAAAACAATGCCACCCGAGAGCCCAACATATAAGAAAAAGCGTTGATTAGTTCTAATTTTTCATCCTGCGTGCTCAAAGTGCCTTCGGATGTTTGAAAAACAATACTAAGCATTTCTGCATCAGAAAGCAGTTGCAAAGAGTTTATTTTTTGAGCTTTTAGGTCGATTTTTCGAGTGGTTTTTGTTTGCGGCAGCGAATGGCTGATAAAAGAAATATCATTTACATAAGACCAACCCCAAAAGTCAGCAAGCCCCTCATTAAATCCTTTAAGCAACAAAGCATAGTACCATTTTACATTATCATTGCTTAGGTTCAGCGGTCCCGCAGCCAATTTTTTATTTAAAGAAACCACTTGGGGCGAGAGATCGATTTTTTCAACATCGGCTAAAGTTGTGTGTTCTTGAATTTTATTTATAGAAACCGGGATATTGAAAAGGTCATTTGTTTTTAATTTTTTTAACACCAATTTTTCAAAAATTGAATGGAAGTATTCATGCGCAAAAACACCACCGTTCAGCGACAATGGCAGCTGACCGTCAGAATATTTTAAAAATATGATGGCATCCAAAGACCCTTCATAAAACGCATTATTTTCGGATTGTCGAGTGTTCAAAATAGGGGTGTCCAATACGATTTTTAGGGGCGTTGTTCGCGATCCATCAAATTTTAACGATTGTTCTAATTTAACTAAATTTTGAGTATGGTAATACAATGTAGCGATTTGCATACTGAGGTAATTTTTAGGAATATAAACGCCCTGTTTGTTTTTTAGAAAACGTCCTTGGGGCTGACTGCCAATAATTTCATTATTATTTCGACTAGCCTTCGTGTAAAACTGTGCGTATTCACCCGTGGTAGAAACCAAATCAAAAATTCCAAGAAGGTCTACCACCGCAGTTGTATAGGGTAAAACCGCCGACGCATCCGCACCGACAGAACCTGGGGCAATAATCTGCATTTTTACGGTGCCTTTGGCAGAATCGGCGTCACTAGTGAACGTCTTTCCGCAGCCGAGTATAAAGCCCGTTAAAAACAGAACTGTAAGTCCAAAATTAATCGATTGACATCTTGGTAATCTATTAAGAATTTGAGTGTCCCCGGCCATAGGAAACGTTATAGCCTGTGTTACTTGTATTGCCAATGATGTTGCTGAGAAAAAGTAGAGGGAACATAAGGATTTAGTAAAAATTATGGGTTTGACTCGGTTTTAGCCAGGTCATTACAATCATACGATGGACTCACAACTTGTTAAGATTAAAAAAGGAACTATTTTAGTCTACCGGCTATTCGACATCGCCGAAGAAATTAATATTTCCCAGGTTGAAGCCATTCTTCACGATAATAGGGGACCCGATCGATTTAAGGTTCCCAAATACATTGATCGCGCTATTCATTTAAAAAAGCCACCGGTTACATTTGGTATGGGCGAAGAAGTCATTTCCATTCAAAATCGAACGTTCAAAGCGGACGTCGTTATCAAGCTA
>JAYTTH010000420.1:0-3996 GCA_043745515.1 Pseudobdellovibrionaceae bacterium
TTGAGTCGGACCTGAAAGCAGTTCAGGCGGATCCATATCTTGTGCGCTCATTTTTTCTGGCAGATAGTGTGTCCTATATTATGAACTAGGTAGTAAGCGCTGTTAGCAGATGGCAGCATGAACGTGCTATTATTTTGGTTATGAAAACCAAAAAAAATAAATTAATCTTTTCACCCGAAAGAATTTTAAAAGTTATTTTTGAAACATAGTCTTTAAACGAAGAATATCTGGGTCTGTATCTTCGTAAAAATGGATTCGATTCAAATCAGCTGACAGATTGACGATGGAAGCGGCGGTTTAAAGTGGGACCAAAGTTCGCAGAAAGTCAGTCTCATGGTCCAGTGGCAAATGGCAGGTACGATGGGACCATTTGGGTCCTCAATCTAGATTCCATACAGCTGAAAGAGCAGCCGGAATGTATAACAACTGGACACTAGACTAAAAAACTGAGCATCGAATGCCGTGTCTACCTTTTAAATCGCTTAGGACTCTGCTGATTTGCCTTATTCTAACCATTCTTTGACACGATTATTGAAACTTCATTTATCTGAGCGAAATTTCTGGAGAGGCCAACTATGAAGCGAATTTTCAAATACCTGTGTCTGTCTTTGGCTATGATTACCTTACAAGGTGCCTGTGCGAAAAAAACGACCCCTGTTGCACCAGAAAAAAAGAAAGAAATCAAAATAGAAAAAGACCTCACCGACGACAATTCCAAGGCCACCGCAAAATCACAAGAACCCCCACAAAAGGCAGCAGACAGCGAACGAATCGCATCACCTGATTTAACGCCGCCCCCAAACGGCTCGACGAAATCAGATCCCTTGCCGGCGAACATTGCCAACGATTCGGCAATCCCAGCGTCTGGGGCTCCTCCAAAGCTTGTTAGCGGCCCTGCCGATTCAACTCGAGTCGATGTTGCCGCAGCCAAACTTCCTACAGCCGCAAGTCAAAAAACGGATGATAGTGTAGCGATAGAAAAATGTTTTCAGGATCAAACGATTAAATTACTAACAGATGCCAAATCGAAGAATCAAAAAATAGTTAATGCCTTTGACGTTCAGACTCTAAAATTGAAAACAAAAGAAATATGTAAAAAAGATTTAGAAGACCCGTCGGAACTCAATTCAACTTTGGTAAAAATTGTAATTGAACAAATAGGCACCCTATTCCCTGGCTCAGAGTCAACCCTGGCTCTTTTTAGCGTGGTTGAAAATAAGAAACTAAAAGACGCAGAAAAAACTAAAATTTATGCGTTAAGCCGTTTTAGTTTATCTGTCGAATCAAAATCCATTTCATTTTCCGGAGTCAGTGAATTTCCTCCAGACAAGGATAACATAATTTCTTATTCAATTAACGAGTCGCTAGGCACACTTGTCGTAAGTGTGCAGCGTCCAGACAAGGATTTGATTTCTCAGCAGGTTCCGTTAGAAAACATTTCTAAAATGGCCATAAAATACAGTTTTAATTTTACAATGAAGCCGAACAAAATTGGACAGCTTACAATTTCTGAAAAGGGTGCCACTTCGACATTTGATTTTGTAATTCAAAAAGGAACTTTTTCTGCAATGAAAGCTAAAAATGAACTTACTCTCACTTTGACTCCTGCTTCTTGGGATTCCTTGCTAGAGGCTCAGCAAAAGAATTTTATGACCCAAGATGCGGCTGAACTTTTATCACTTGGAAAATTGAAATCAACCAAAGAACCAAATAATCCTAAACTGTCTCGAGTGTGTGTTTTAAGTTTAAATGCACTCAATTGCCAAGACCCTGATTATATCACTCGAACTGTGCTCGACCCAACAGCGCTGGCAACGAGTCAGTAGCTATTTTTTATCGATTGATTTTCAATAGTGAAATTGTTCGTTCGCCTTTTAAGGACACCTCAATTGTGACAAGCCAGGTATTCCAGGTTAAAGGAATGTCTGATAAATCAATTCGATCCACCCATTCGGTAAGTATAGCTGAATCAAGATTTCCAAATAAATCCCAAAACCCAGAGGACTCAATTTCTTCAGCATTTTTCAAACGATATAAATCGACATGCACAACGTCAATTCCGAATGCAGAATAGACATTGTAAAGAGAAAAGGTGGGTGAAGACACATTTACATTTTGATCTCTTAGTAAACTGGCAATCAAAGTCGTCTTGCCTGCACCCATTTCAGCACGAAATCCTACAAACGATTTTGGTTTTAAACAGTTTCTAATTTCAGTTTGAATGAATTTTTCGTCGGTGGCTTCAAAAACCAAAGTCGCTTTCATTTCTCTATATTAGTAGAACTATCTATATTAGTCTACCGAAAGACCATTCATATTATTAGGATCCAAAAAAGCGAAACAGTCCCGATCGCTTCTTAATTGGTTCACACGAGGTCGCATAGCTACGATCACAGCCTGTCCACCAATCTTTTTCGCAATAAGAGTTGCCATCTGTTTTCCAGGCTTCAGACGTCTTGCAACTTTCGGCAATAACTGGAGTTTCATAGGTTGGCAACTTGACCGGTGTTGGATGCAATTCCGTGGCTTTTGTAACCTCCACTGCATTTCCCCCTTCAAGCAAGCTGTTAAATACAGCATTTCGTCTATGAAAATTTCGATAGTGACAAACTCGATCTTGAAAAGGCAACGACATGGTATTTTTTTGAATGACCAATGAAGCAGGTCCATTTGCAAACACAGACTGCATCTGCAGCCCCATACAACTTGAAAAAGAAACCACGGCGTTAGTTTGCGGCATCGTCACCAAATTCAAACATAAAATTGTTTTAGATCGCGTGTGCGCACCAGAACTGTCTTCGCCAAATTTTACAATAAGCTGATCGTAATAGTCAATCGCGCTCGACATCGGCTCATTGAAAGTGTCCATAAATTGCAGCATTGTAGACGATGTAATACTTTGCGCATTTTTAGCATCATCCATCATTTTTTGTAAACTCTGTGACCCTGTAAATTGTTTTAGGTATTGAAGAATATCACTGGCCGCAAGCAACTGAATTTTTTTTGGGTCGCTATCGGACGAATCTAGAATCATTTCTTCGACTATTGTTTTAATAAAAAACTCTATACGAGCCCGTAAAAAGCCAACACCTTTATCCAGTTTGGCTGCCGTTGAAATTTGATCGAGGCCTGCTTCGGGATCTGCTTTGTCAATCATAACCGAGTCGATTTTTTGAATAATCAATTCCAGTCGCTTAATAGTATCGACCAAAATAATTTGCAAACTGGGAGTCGCAAACTTGGTTTGCTGTTGCGAACGTAAAAATTCTAAAATTTTGATAAACGAATGTCGAGGTGACAACCCTTTTTGAGTCCCAGATAAAGAATTTGGATAGGCTTTCGCGAAAACCAAAATTGGATCATCAATTAAAACCCGACTTTTTTCTGCCATTAAGACTTCATATGTGTCTTTATGCCACATTCTGAAATTATCTAAAACAGTCTGAACGTTTACCAACATAATTTGAGGTTTGTACACAGCTTGCTCTGTATATAAAAATGGATCAAAGCCGCTAAAAGAAATTGGATTTTTACTATTTGAAGAACCATTGCTACTATTTAAAGTCGGAGGATTTGTAAAACCCAAAAGAAAATAGGCGCCATTGTCTTTCGAAAATCTTTTTTCCATCGGATTAACGACTGATTCAGAACTCGAATAGCCATTGTTTGGAGAAATTTTATTTGTGATTTCTAATACCATAGCTCGAATTTCGATCCACCTTTTTTGAGGATCTGAAATCGAATCAATGAATTTTCTCTTTTCGGCCAAAAGTCCCTGAACAAAATCCAAAGTTGATTTTAATTTCTCTTCTTTCATGTAGATTTCTTGTCGTTGTCTGGCACTGGCCGCGCTGCTTGGGCTAGAGCCTGCCATCACAACTTCGAGCCATTCAGTGACATTCGGAACTTCGCGTTCCAACAATCGAATACTGCCCCAAACTGGATCGTCATCTATTTTGGAGGTCAAGGCTTGAGCGACGATTTGAATGGCTGCCT
>JAYTTH010000421.1:0-3996 GCA_043745515.1 Pseudobdellovibrionaceae bacterium
TCATTGTCACCAGAAGAACAGCAGAAATTGAAAAAATACAATGTCGCCATCACGGCAGGCTACGGCAAGAAACCTTTCTTTTTTCCTGGAAAATGGAGAACGGTCGAAGCTTTGTTTAAACAAATTGGTTACAGAATGCCCTAAGTTAATTTTCTAGTATGTTTAACGCTTATAAAAGCGCCGAATAAACCGGCGCTTTTTTTATGCCTAAAATCTGTGCCTAAAACACGACGATTTTATTGTTTACTTTGTAAAAAAAGGCACCTAGCGGCGTTGACCGATTATTCTTAACTCCTGAATCATTTTGGCTGATCATTTACTTCGTTCTTGCAGAAATCAGAACAGAGGAATTTATATGGAAGCTATTATTATTATCACGGATGTTATTGAAAAACTCATTTTGCTCGTGATGCTTGGATTGTCGGTTTGGTCTATTAGTATAATGATAGACCGCAGACGAAATCTAAGCACGCTGGTTCTGTCCGACGAATTTCTAAAACTCAAATCGCTTTTGGCTGATTCGACGAACATCAAACAGGGACTGAAAGCTCATGTGTCGGGTAGCCACACTTATTTGTCACGCGCGTTTCAAAATATTCTATCCGCAACGGCCGTTCCTGAAGCCATTGACCGCGTGGTCCAAGCTTATATTCGCGAAGAAAAAATAAAATTAGAAAAAGGACTCTGGGTTTTGGCGACATTGGGTTCCAATGCTCCATTTATCGGCTTGTTTGGAACCGTGTTGGGTATTATTCGCGCGTTTGCTTATTTAGGATCTCAGTCGGGATCGTCTGCTGTAATGACGGGAGTTTCCCAGGCGCTGTACGCAACGGCGCTCGGGCTTTTTGTCGCGATCCCCGCGATCATTGGATACAACGTATTCACCCAAGATATTAAAAAGTTAAATTCACAGCTAGATACACTAAAAGATCTTTATGTGGCGCAAATGTTCAGTTCAACATTTCTTAAGTAGGTAAAAATGGCAGGATCACTTCCCGAAAATGATGACTCAGGAATAATTTCTTCGATTAACATCACTCCGTTTGTTGATGTCGTTCTTGTTTTATTAGTAATCTTTATGGTCACAGCTCCCATGTTAGTTAAAGACATTCTTGAAATCAAATTACCGAAAACACTCTCGGGCGACGGTAAAATGCTTCAGACATTGGGTGTTGCCGTCAATAAAGATGGAAATATTTTACTCAATGGCCAAATCACTGACCCAGAGGGGCTGGCTGCTGCGGCAAAAGAAGCTTTAGGCAAAGACCCAACGACGCAAGCCATCGTCAGCGCCGATGTAACGGCTGCCTACGGAAAAGTGGCAAATGTGATCGATATCCTAAAATCCAATGGCGTTGAAAGATTTGCGGTTCAAGTCGAACACGAGGATAAAAAATAGTGCTTTTTAACTGGAAGAGTCCGTTAGTTCAGTCAAGCTTGCTCCACGCGCTGATTCTTGTCGTGATCGCTGGTCTTTTTTTTAAGCCCAAAAGTGAAAAAAAAATCGTACGCTTCGATGTTTATGAAATACCAAAAGTGGTTCCGAAAACGTTAAACTTGGAGCCGCCTAAACTTGAAACGGCCAAACCGATTCCCCCGCCACCAGAAACTAAAAAGGTATTTGGGATCACTCGTAAAACATTGACCGCATCGGCAACCGACTCGGTCGGGCCAGAAATAAAAACGGGAAACACCATCGCTAAAGAAATGGATAATTTAAAATTGGACCCCAAAGATGCGAACTCTTTGCCCATTCCTGCAGACGAATTTCTGGTAACATCCATGCCTGTTTTAATTTCTGAAATTAGAATCGCCTATCCTGAAGTTGCAAAAAAAGCTGGTATAGAAGGTCCCGTGGTTATGGATTTATTAATTGATGAACAAGGAACGGTACGACAAGTGACTTTGATAAAGGGTCCTGGCTTTGGACTTGATGATGCGGCTTTGGCTGCGATTAAAAATTTTCAATTCCGACCGGCCAAAATAAAAGATCAGGCTGTAGCGGTAAAAATTCACTATACGTATCGATTTGTTTTAGAAAATAGGTAGAGGTTTTTAATGAAGTTAAGTTTATTTATAATTTTAGCAAGTTTAGTTTTACAGGCGCAGTCAGGCACCGAGAGTTCTCCAACACAAGTTCCTGCGTCAAGGGTTTTCAAGGGACGCATTTTAGAAAAAGGAACTCTGTTGTTACTTAAAGGCGTCAATGTGTTTTTATTGCCTCTTAAATTAAAAACACAAACCGATAAAAATGGTGATTTTCAATTTGACGCTGTTGAAGAGGGCAACTACCTGCTGGTCATTAATTTGGCTGGATATAAAAAACTGGAAACGCAAATTGATTTGGATTCTGAAACTAAGAATCGTAAATACTATGTTGAAAAAGAAAGCTATCTTAGCTTTGAAACGACTGTTGTCGGACAAAAAGCCAAACGCGATCAGACGCAAAAAACTCTGACTCAAGAGCAGTTTTTAAGCATGCCCGGAAGCGGCGGGGATCCTGTCAAAGCCGTTCAGAATTTGCCTGGCGTAAATCGTGTTCAAGGATTTAGTTCGCAAGTTGTAGTTCAAGGCGGCGAACCCAAAGACACCGCTTATAATATTGACGGTCAAGCTATCCCAATTGTTTTTCATTTTGGCGGTTTAACGTCAGTCGTGATGCCGGAAGCTTTAGAGCAAGTGGACTATCTGTCGGCTGGCTATGGCAGCGAGTATTCGCGCGCCACCGGCGGCATTATCGGTCTTAAGACCAAAAATCCCTACCCTGGCGAGCGCAAAAATAAGTCGTTCTTCTTTGTCGACAATTTAAAAACAGGAGCTTTGTATGAAGGCAATATTGATGAGTCCAGCGATTTTCTGATCAGCGCGCGAGCAAGCTATGTAGGTCTGTTTTTAAAACAAATTGCCAAAGATCGTGAAGACTTTAATTTAACCGTGGCTCCTGAATTTTACGATATCACCGGAATCTATCATAGAAAACTGGACGACAAACAAGATCTTAAAGTTGTGACTTTAGCATCTCGAGATACTCTTGCCTTTGTATTGAAAGAGCCACTCAAAACAGACCCCGCGTTTCGCGGCAAGTTTTACAATGAAACCCAGTTTTATCGATTTGTTCCCGAATGGACCTACAAACTGGATAGTGAAACTCAGTACAAATTATCGGCTGGAGTGGGACAAAATCAAATTGTCGTTGATTTAGGTGATCAATATTTTAATTTAAGATCTGATGTTTTAAATGTTCGAGCAGAACTAGAAAAAACACTATCGAGTTCGTGGGTGACTCAAATAGGAATTGATAACCTCTATAGCGAATCGAATGTTAAAATTAAAATCGCCCAGCCACGCAGCGAAGGTGGCGTTAGCAATCCTTTTTCAACGGGTGAGCTTAAAGAGCGCGAAACAACGGCTCACGGAAATGATTCAGGCCTCTATAACCGGCATGAGTTCAAAATGGGCGACTGGACGCTTACGCAAGCACTGCGAGCAGATCAGTTTAAATCCTCCAATGAAACTTATTTGGTCCCACGTCTAGCTGCTAAGTACAATGTGAGCAAATCACTTCTACTAAAGGCCGCTGGGGGCCGTTACTATCAACCGGCACAACCCCAAGAACAAGATCGCATATTCGGCAATCCTAATATTCGGGCACCCCGAGCTGATCATTTAACGTTCGGCTTTGAAAAAGATTTTCGAGAATCGTCTGATTCTGGACTAACTTGGCAATCAAGCTATTTTGATAAATGGCTTGATCAGCTCGTCGTTCAATCGTCCGGACAAGTCGCACGTGATGGCTTGCTAGTCAGCGAAAACTACAATAACTCTGGGCGGGGTCGAGCGTATGGAATTGAAAATCAACTTAAATGGAATGATGCTAACTGGGATATCTGGCTTGCCTACACCTGGAGCGAGAGTTTTCGCTGGAACGATCACGTAGCCAAGTACAAACACGAGTACGATCAAACTCATAACTTCAATCTGGTGGCAGCCAGAAAA
>JAYTTH010000422.1:0-15108 GCA_043745515.1 Pseudobdellovibrionaceae bacterium
ACCCGTTATTCCGGCATCAAATTGAATCACTGTTTTATCTTTAAAAGACTTAAAACCAACGAGTTCTAATTTTTTAATTCTCAAAGTCGCTTCCTTTTCTTGGCTCTAAAATCAGCCACTTTCTCCAACTATGTACCCTATTTAAATGAGGCTTGGCTCACTCGGTTTCTCGCCCCAAGACAAGTTGCACCCAGCTGAATGCATAAGCTCATAAACAATTAACTGTTTACAATAGATAGATCAAACCTCAAAAAGATTTGATCTAACCTTTACTTATGTTTCAACAATTGGCGTAAGTGCGTCTTTCAGATTTAGTGCTTGAGTTTTTGCGAATTTAATGTGGCCCTAGCCGCCGCGAGCCGCGCTATGGGCACCCGATAAGGCGAACAACTGACGTAATCCAAGCCAGCACCGTTGAAAAACTCAATCGATTCGGGGTCACCACCATGCTCCCCGCAAATTCCAACCTTCAATTTAGGCTTAGAACGGCGGCCATTTTCAACCCCCATGCGAACCAGTGCGCCCACGCCCAACACATCGATCGTTACAAACGGATCCTTGTCAAAAAGACCCTTGGTTACATAGGTGCCTAAAAAACGTCCAGAATCATCTCGCGACAATCCCAAGGTGGTTTGCGTCAAATCGTTAGTTCCAAAGCTAAAAAAATCAGCATGGTCGGCTATGGTTTCTGCCATAACGGCCGCCCGTGGCAATTCGATCATGGTGCCAATTAGATATTTAAAGGTCACACCTTTTTCTTTTTGAACGCGTTGAACTTCAGTCAACGTCAATTCCCTAAGCATTTCTAATTCTTTTTCAACTGCAATTAGCGGAATCATAATTTCAGGAGTTAGAGTCATGCCTTGTTTAGTTAAATCGGCAGCGGCTTCGGCAATGGCTCGCACTTGCATGATGTAAATCTCTGGATACGTGATCGCTAGCCTGCAACCCCGATGACCGAGCATGGGGTTAAACTCATGCAAGTTTTTAATTTTTGAGTGAAGTTTATTTTCATCCCAGCCAATGCGCTTCGAAAGCTCGGCGATTTCTTTATCCGTGTGAGGCAAAAATTCATGCAAAGGTGGATCTAAAAGACGAATCGTGACAGGGTACCCTTGCATAATTTTAAATAATTCGGAAAAATCAGTTCGCTGCATTGGTAATAATTTTGCCAACGCACGTTCACGCTCGACTTTAGAATCAGCCAAAATCATTTCACGAACCGCATCGATGCGATCGGCGCCAAAAAACATATGTTCTGTGCGGCACAAGCCGATTCCTTGTGCTCCAAAATCACGTGCCGTTTGTGCATCCTTTGGCGTGTCGGCATTTGCACGAACTTCCATTCGCCGTTTTTTATCAGCAATCGCCATAATAGTTGCAAAATAGTTGTCTAGTTTTGGTTCTACTGTTTTTACTTCACCCAAATACACTTCGCCGGTTCCCCCATCTAGCGTAATGATGTCGCCTTTTTTTAAAACATAGCCTTTCACTTTCATTGTTTCCTGGCGGTAGTCGACTTCGACTTCTCCGCAGCCAGCAACACAGCATTTGCCCATTCCCCGCGCCACAACAGCTGCATGCGACGTCATACCCCCACGAGTGGTTAGAATTCCTCGGGCCGCATTCATTCCCGCAATATCCTCTGGTGAGGTTTCGATTCGAACCAAAATAACTTTGTGACCTTGTTCTTTCCACTCGACCGCTTCTTCTGAAGAAAAAACGATTTGCCCATGAACGCCACCCGGGCTGGCTGGTAAACCTTTGGCTAAAATTGTTTTGTGGGCCTTCGGATCTAATGTCGGGTGCAAAAGCTGATCAAGTGATGCTGGGTCCACACGCAGAATCGCTTCGTCTTCAGTGATCAGTTTTTCACCGATCATATCACACGCAATTCTTAGGGCAGCAGCCGCTGTCCGCTTTCCATTTCGAGTTTGCAGCATCCATAATTTTGATTTTTCAATTGTGAATTCTATATCTTGCATATCGCGATAATGCTTTTCTAATCTTTGATAAATAGAAACCAATTCTTTAAACGCGACAGGCATTAGTTCTTCAAGCGACTTGTGTCCCGATCCTTTAGCTGACAACACGGTCAATGGCTGCGGCGTTCGAATGCCAGCCACAACATCTTCACCCTGTGCATTGATCAAAAATTCGCCAAAGAATTGTTTTTCGCCAGTAGAGGGATCACGAGTGAACGCGACTCCCGTTGCTGAATCATCGCCCATATTTCCAAACACCATGGACTGTACGTTGACAGCTGTTCCCCACGCTGCCGGGATACTATTCAATTCACGATAGGTGACCGCGCGTGGCGTGTTCCAAGATCGAAATACAGCAGAAACCGCACCCCAAAGCTGTTCATATGGATCGGCAGGAAACATATGACCAGTTATTTGATGAACCAAATCTTTGAATTTTTTTACCAATCGTTTCAAATCATCAACCGTCAATTCGGTATCTAAGTGATATTTTTTTTCTTCTTTTAGATCTTCCAATGTCACCTCAAGCAAAGAGGAATTCATTCCCATCACGACATCAGAATACATTTGTACAAAGCGCCGATACGAATCCCAGGCAAAACGAGGATTGCCTGACGAGGTTGCCAAACCTTCAACAGTCTGGTCATTTAGGCCTAAATTTAATATTGTGTCCATCATTCCAGGCATAGACGCTCGTGCCCCAGATCGAACGGAAAATAAAAGTGGATTTTTAACGTCGCCAAATTTTTTACCTATTTTAGATTCGACCCGAGTCATGGATTCTATAACTTTTGGCTTTACCCATTCTGGCAAATTATTTCCATTTTGATTAAAGTGTGTGCAGATCTCTGTGGATATCGTGAATCCTGGAGGTACCGGCAATCCCAACGCCGTCATCTCTGCCAAATTAGCGCCTTTGCCGCCTAGGATGTTTTTCATTCCAGCATTCCCTTCAGCTTCACCAGCAGAAAAGAAATAAACAAATTTTTCGGGAACTCGGAGTGCATTTTGGCTACTTTGAGTCGTTTGCATAGGATGGCCCCTTTTTGTAATGAATTCGTGAAAAGAGTTAACAATTTGAAGGCGGATTAGGCAACGGTAAGTCGAAAATTAACAGGGTGCGCGTAAGGAATTAAAAGCTAAGCGCAGCTAATGGATACAAAACGAGGGATTGCTCTATTTGATTAGGTTGGACTGAACCGCCCGCCGCGGCGGATATTTAGCGTGAAGTCTAACTTCGATTCATCAACGAATTGCCGGGCAATTCGGAATTGTCTCAGAGTTAGATTAATTTTTTGGAGAAGAAGAATCGATTTTGCACTCTAGTTAGGTGTGAAGATTGAATTGATCCTATTTTCAATATACTTAGTTTTGGCGATTGGCGCCTTGTCACCTGTTCGCGCAAATTCGGCATGTCATAGCTTCTACAACAATGAATTGTCTCAAATTGAAGCAGAATACGAATCCTATAATTTCCGTCGTGATATTTTAGATCCCAACATCTTGCAAAAGGCCTATCAGGGACAGCAGTTCAGTGAAGCCTGGGGTGCCTTCAAAAAGCTATCTCCTTATTTTATAGCGGAGATTTTTTCAATTTATAGAAATGAGCACATCGTATTTCTGGGTCGGGATGCCGAATATTTCTATGACCTGGCCAGAATGTTTAACAATGGGAACTCGTCGACGTCCCGAATCCATTTAGCTAATATAAATGATCATACGAAAAACAAAAATGAAATCCAGCCCTATCTTGAATCCCTGGGCTTGAGCGAGATTGAAATCTCAAAACGTGGAGTCGTTTTTGTGGATACTGGCTATCGCGGTTCTATCTTGTACAGCCTTAGAAACAAATCTAGTCTACCGGCCCGAGCTAAAATGTTTGGTCATATGTTGCATGGAAAAAAACAAATCTACTCTGGAAAAAGAATCGTTGCGAACTCTTGGCTAAGTCTTAGTTTCTTGGAAAATATTGCTGCGGATACATCTGTCGTATTGGAGGACCTTTCGGGTGCAGCTAAAATCGAAGGGTTGCCCCATCAAACGGGGCGGGTGCAGAAATATCAGCAAGTCGGAAACACCTGGCATGCACTTTCTGCTTTTGAAAAAAATAGAACTGAAAGCGATATGGCCAGTGAGCTTCGACAAGATCTAAAATATACATTTCAGAACAGCGAATCTCTAGAATCGTATAGAATGCTAATTAAAGAAATGATAAGATTGCAATTTCAACCAGAATACATTCCAAAAGATGCAAAACTAGCTGAAGATAAGCAATTGTATTTAAAAACGCTAGAAGAGATTAAAAGAATCAAAAAGTCCGGTGATGCCCACCCTGAGGCGGTTTGGACTAGGGAATAGAATTTAGGACTAGGGCAAATAGAAGGTGTTTTCCTTATCTTCAGTATGTATTCCCCTGCGGGTTAGGTCCTCTTTTTTAGCAATTAAGCCACCAACCCTTATGTTCCTCAACGTTTACGTGACCACCAGGATTCTCTTTACTGAAGCACTCTGCCTGGCTAGATCTAAGAAGCTATTATTAAGCTCTACCCAAGTCTATGTGAAACGATATGGTTTTGTACTCAACTATCCGAGCCCTGACATAATTGGCAATGAAGAATTTGAGGGACTCAAGGTTTTCTGGAAACCTGAAGGAATAGAACTTGAAACAATATGGGATGTAAGGCTCTTCATACCGAAACAAAGATTTGTTGGGGGCCGCTAAATTAGTCGCAACAACATCGCAATCCTAGAAAAATTATTAACTTAATTTTTATTCATATCGAAGGGCATCGATTGGATTTAGCAAAGCGGCTTTTCTGGCGGGATACACACCGAAGATAATTCCAATCATGGCCGAAAAAAAGAACGATATTAAAACTGAAGACAACGATACATACGTCGTCCAGCCGATCGCTGCGGACAAAAGCAGAGTGAGACACCAGCCTAGAAAAATGCCGCACATTCCGCCCATCACGCTAACGACCAAAGATTCAGATAGAAATTGCGCGAGAATATCTTGCCGTTTGGCCCCCAAGGCTTTTCGAAGGCCAATTTCGCGAGTTCGTTCTGTTACCGACACCAACATAATGTTCATAATACCAATTCCACCTACGAGTAAGGAAATCGTAGCAATCGCCGCCAGAAGTAAGGACATCGTCTTGCTACTTTGTTCCATTGCCTGCTGAATGTCGGCCATGTTTCGAATTTGAAACGCTTCACTTTGCTGAGACATAGGGATTTTATGTTGATCTGTCAAAACTTGAGTTATTTGAGTCATTGAATCTTCGATATTTTCTGGCTTGTCGATTTCAACTTCCAACATTTCTAAATAGTTGCGGCCCAGTAATCGTTTCATCCCAGTTTCAAGCGGAACCAGCACGTTGTCATCTTGATCCCGGAAACTGTTCGCGCCTTTTTCTGGCAAAATACCAATGATCTGAAAATTAATTCGATTTATTTTAATCATTTCGCCAATCGCAGACCTTTCACCAAATAATTCTCGACGAACGGTTTCACCAATGACAGCTACAAGTGATCGCTTATTGTTTTCTTCTTCCGTAAAAAAACGACCAATCGCCGGAATTGAATTATGCATGAGTGCCCAATCGGGTGAAACTCCGGACACACTGGAATTCCAATTATTTGTCGAACTACGAACTTGAGCGCGACCATTTACAACGCCCGACAAGCGGGCCACGTTGCGACTTCGCAAGCGAATGACTTCCAAATCCTCTACTGGCAAACGATTGGCCGCGCCCGATTCTTGCGTGACGCCACCAACCCTCACTGAGCCTGGCCGTATGACTAACAAGTTTGAGCCCAATGATGAAAGTTGTTCTTGAATTGCTTTTTGAGCGCCGGTTCCCAACGCCAGCATAGTCACGACGGCTGCGACACCAATTAAAATTCCAAGCATGGACAAGCCCGTTCGGATTTTATTTGCCATCAATGTTTTATAGCCTTGTTTAAAATAGCTTAGAATATCATCGATCCAATTGCTTTTGGTAACTTTAATAGGTGCTTCATAGACGGAACCGATTTCTTTTTGTTGAAGGTGAGACTCAAGTATCGCCTCTTTGGATTTTTTAATATCAGAATGAATTATTCCATCACGTATTCGAATCACTCGGTTTGCTTCTTCGGCCACTTCTTCTTCGTGGGTGACAATAATAATAGTTATTCCAGCGCGGTTCAACTGCCGCAACAAAATAATGATTTCGGCCTGACTTTGAGAATCCAGATTTCCTGTCGGCTCGTCCGCCAGAACCATGCGGGGACTGTTGATTAAGGATCTTGAAATGGCCACTCGCTGCTGCTGCCCGCCCGACAATTCATTAGGGCGGTGATGTTTACGATCACTTAAGCCAACAGTTGCAAGTAATTTTTCCGCACGCGCAATTCCTGAAAATCGTTTTGAGTAAAGCAAAGGCAACGCCACATTTTCAACCGCGTTCATTCTGGGTAATAAATTGAATTGTTGAAATATAAAACCAATTTCTCCGCGACGAACTTCTGAAAGTTCATCTTCGCTCATTTTAGAAATTTCCGTTCCATTCAATTTGTAAGATCCCGAAGACGGCACATCTAACATCCCTAAAATATTCATTAAAGTCGACTTGCCAGATCCTGACGGACCCATGATTGCTACAAATTCACCATCGGCAATACTTAGGCTAACCCCTTTAAGTATCTCCAGAGACTGGCCGCCCATATCGTATTTTTTTTTTACGTTGGTGATTTCAATCATGGACGCGAACCGCCGCCAGTGCCCCGCGGACGCCCGTTGCCCAGAGGCGAAAACGGTGACGATGATTTATCTTTTTTAGCAAGGATCTTAAACAAAACAGTTTCGCCAACCTCTAGGCCGCTAACGACCTCGGTTTGTTTGCCGTCCGAAGCCCCAAGTTTAATATTTTTTTCTGTTGGCGCTTCGCTTTCTTTTTTAACCAAGATTGTGGGCTTGCCGGTTTCGTATCGGATAAACTCGGTAGGTATCACGATACTATTTTCTTTTTTATTCACGTTAAAAGTCACATTTGCAGTCATTCCACTGCGCATAAATTCCGGCGTCGATCCTGGCAATACATCGATCAAATAAGTCGTTACGTTATTGACTGTTTTTGCTTCATAGGCGATTCGATCCACCGTAGCCTTGATCGCATCGTCAGGATAGGAGTCCAAAATTACATCACACAGTTGGCCTTTTTTAATTTGCGCCAAATCCGTTTCGTCCACTTGCGCTTTGACTGTGAGTCGATTTGACATGACTAAAACAGCATCATTCGAAGTGAACGTTTGACCAGATTCCACATTCTTGCTGATGATCATTCCAGCCAGTGGCGCTATAATGGGCGTGGCTTTATATAAATTTTCCCATTTTAAAAGTTCTTCGGCCCCTTGTGATCGCGCGGAATCCATCAAAGCGGCGCGTTCAGTCGAGCTCATCCAAGCCAAAATTTGCCCTTTTGCAACTTTTTGTCCTTCTTCAACTAGGACTTTTTCGATTCGACCAGCGACCGGAGGTTTAATTTCCAGTCTGTTTTCTGGCTGCACGGTGCCAGTCGCCAAAATAGTTACAGCGATATCACCACGTCCGACCACATAGTCTCTATATTGAATTTTTTCTGTTTTTCCAAAAATAAAATAATAGCCAACACCTAATACTAATAAAACAGCAAGCCCTAAGTACATCCACTTTCTATTTTTCATGGCACTAATCCTATCCCTTGAGTTTGTTCCCAATTGGCTTGTCCAACGATTCGATCGCGAAAACTCAATAAATTACTTTTCTCTCTTTGAATGCGATCATTTTCAACCAGATCCCAATCTTCAAATGACATCAAGCCATTGTTGTATTTCTTCTTTGCAATTTCAGATCGCATTTCAGCGGCTAGTTTAAATTTTTCATCCACTTTAACTTTTTCAATCGCCAGTTTGTATTGTAAATAAGCTTGTTTTAACTTCACTATTGCCTGATAGGATACTGTCGCTTGATTGATATCTGCTGATAGCTTGCGATATTTAGCGGATTCCTTGTTCGCCCAATCACGGCCCCCTGAATAAATCGGGATCGTCAAACTAAGACCTATGGACCAACGATCATTGGCCGGTGGAAAAACTGAATCAGTTTTGCCCAACGTTCCCGTTAAATCTAGCGACGGATAAAATGCGGCCTGGCTTTGTTCAAATGAGAACTGACTGGCTGTTGATTGAGCTACGGCTTTCTGATACTCCAAAGTCAATGTAGCTAATTTTTTGAAATCAAAATCTTGGTATTCCAACAAGTCGTTTTTTGGAATATCTTTTTCGACGCTGATTTTACTTTCGGAAATCGATAGCCCCAAAACCTGGGAAAATGAATTTCGAGCAACTTCCAATTGTAAATCGGCTTGAATGCTATCGTAAACCGCTTGTTGCAAGTAGGCTTCAGATAACAAGACTGATCCTTTGTTTTCCCGGCCACTGGCAAAACGAAGTTGAACAATATTCAAATTTTCTTTTCGACGGGCCATAATCGTTTGTGCCAAATGCACCGATTCTTGCGCATAAATTAAACTTGCATAGGCAATTCGAAAATCACTGCTGATTTTTGCTTTAGACTGTCGATATTGAAAGTTAGCAATTAAAGAATTTTGCTGAGCTTCTCGGAACTTGCTTAAATCAGAAAATCCAGAAAATAAATTTTCAGACACTGTTAAATTGGCCGCTTCTGAACGCTGAGATTGTGACGATAGAGGCGCATTGTAACTTTGTGTCGAACTAACACCGGCTGATAAATTTGGTAAAAATCCAGACTTGGCCGCCCCTTCTTGCACTTTTATGCTTTCATAAGATTCTTTGGCGCCTTGAAGTTCAGGATTATTATTTATGACTTGGGATAGACTGCTTTGCCAATCGAAAGTTTGAGTTCTGCACAAAAACGGAAAAAGTCCTATAAGAAGCAGTATGGTGATCATCTTCATGAATCAAATTTTCACTCAGTAGTTCAATTTCTCCAATTGAAAACTGTGAATTTTGTGTCAAATGCCTAAAAACATTATGTTTCCGATCCACGGTCTTTTCTCAATTGGGGAATTTAATGACTAGGAATAAAAAGTACGCAATCCGCTGGCCACAAATGCATTCAAATCTTTGATAGGAACACGTTGCTGCGACATTTTATCACGGTGACGCACAGTAACCGCTTGATCGTTTACCGTATCAAAATCAACAGTCACACAAAATGGCGTTCCGATTTCATCTTGCCGTCGATAGCGCTTGCCAATGGATTGAGAATCATCGTACTGGACATCAAACTCTTCAGCCAATTGATCTCTAAGGGGTTCTGCAATCACCGAGAGTTCTTCTTTTTTTGACAAAGGCAATATGGCAACTTTAATAGGAGCGATTTCTGGGTGAAGCGCCAGAATCGTGCGAACATCCTCGACCCCTTTTTCATCTTTGGTGACTTCTTCTTTGTAAGCATCACACATGAAAGCTAAAAATAGACGATCGCATCCAACTGCGGTCTCGATAACGAAGGGTAAATATTTTTCTTTATTTAGTTCATCAAAATAGTCTAAGTTTTTTCCTGAAAATTTCGAATGTTGAGTTAAATCAAACTGCGCGCGATTGTGAATCCCTTCAAGCTCGCTAAAACCCATTGGAAATCGATACTGAACATCGACTGCCGCTTTTGCGTAATGTGCAAGCTCGGTTGGGCCGTGAGGTAAAAACTGCAAATTTTCTGGATTGATTTTATATTTAATATAAAAATCCCAACGACGTTTTTTCCATTCTTCAAAAAACTGCTCGTCTGTTCCTGGTTTTACAAAATATTGCATTTCCATCTGTTCAAATTCACGCGTTCTAAATATAAAATTCCCGGGTGTGATTTCATTTCTAAATGATTTTCCAATCGCAGCAATTCCAAATGGAATTTTATAACGTGAACTCTGTTGACAGTTTTGAAAATTAACAAAATGCCCCTGTGCTGTTTCCGGTCGCAAATAAACAACGCTGCCCGAATCTTCTATGGGGCCCATATGGGTTTTGAACATTAAATTAAATTGTCTTGGCTCGGATAAGTTTTTTGAACCACAGTTTGGGCACTTTTTGTCTTTTAAATACGACTCTGTATTGTCCGCGCGAAAACGAGTTTTACAGTCTTTGCAATCTACCAATGGATCGCTAAATCCGTCCACATGACCTGATGCTTTCCAAACTGTAGGATGCATCAAAATGGCCGCATCGATACCCACGATATCTTTTCGCCGAGTCATGGCCGTCCACCATGCACGCTTCACATTCAGTTTCATCAAAGAACCCAACGGACCATAATCCCAACAACTACCCAATCCACCGTAAATTTCAGAACTTTGAAAAACAAAACCGCGGCGTTTACTTAAGCTTACCAAGGTGCTTAGGTCAGTTAATCGACGTGTTGTTTTTTCGGGTGAAACTGGGGTTTGATCCATGCTGCGATTCCTTCTTGAATTTTGAATTATACTAAAGGAATGAATTTCGAGGGTCAATCCAGGATCACAGTAACAGTCCGAGCCAACAACCTTACTTATTGTCTAGTTTTGCCACAACTTATCGAAAAGAGGCTTACTTTCGTCCATTTGAAATTGTAAAATAGGCTATAACTAGAGGACACCACTTGATGAAAACTTGGATTTATTTTTTGCTAGCCAGTACGCTGCTCAACGCTCAAACTCCGGACAAAATAAAAAAATCAGAAGACGATATTCGCCAGGACATGCTTAAAATTTCAAGACAGCTTGGAGTCACTTGCACCGAATGCCACCTAAACAAAAATTTTAAAACCGATGGAAAAGCCAGCTTCAAAGTAGCCCTTGTTCATATGAAAATGGTCGATCTTTTAAAACAAAACGGTCTGAGTGGAAAAAACGGCGAACCCGAAGCGTCATGCTACACGTGCCATCACGGCCTGCTCAAATTTCAGCACAAGGAAAAATTCGACGATCATTTCCGGTCAGAGCCTCTTAAAAAAAGTGGACCTCTAAAAGAAGACATCATTGACGACAAAGCAACCGACGATAAAAACTAAAGAATTTTTAAAAAAATTCTTTAAGAGTCAGGACCCTCCAGAGTATTTAGAAAGCAGAGTGTTATTCTTGCTGGGGTCGGCAGGGCGAGAATTAAATTCCCTAAGCCGAAGAAATTTTGTTTTCAATAGCCTTCATTGCTTCCATTAAAAATTCCTGCTGCCCACTGTCTGACAAAGAACGCAATTCATTGTACTTGGCTCGGACACTTTCCATCGAAGACCCTGCCGGTAAGCCGAAAACTTCGTAGGCATCCCAGCTGTGCCCGTTCCACATGAAAATTACGTTCAGCACTTTAGCGTGGACGATCTTGTCGTCCGTGAAGTATTTGGCATCGTATTTTCTTGGTTTATAGCTGGCCGCGCTCTGTGCGTAAATGCTGGCTACGTTTTCAGGATCAGGAGGTTTTTTAGGCTTTTGGAGTTCATTCTTTTTATCAGTCTTGGTGCTGGTCGACATATTTAATACAGTTGGCTTGGGAGTTCCGCCACGGCGAGATAGTATCCATATCACAAATATGACCACAATAAAAACTTGAACAAATACGACAAATTGACTATTCATCTTCAGTTCTAGTATCTCAAGTCTCGGTTCTAGATTCAAGACCCCTTAGGACTTTTGTAAAAGGAAGATTATGGCAGCTCCCAATCCATTTGATCAACAAGCCCAAATACCAGGTGTAAAACATATTATTGCTGTTAGCTCTGGCAAAGGTGGTGTTGGTAAATCGACAGTCAGCACACACTTAGCATTGTCCCTTGCCAAGAGATTTAAAGTGGGAATTTTAGATGCCGACATTTACGGACCTAGTCTTCCGCGTATGTTGGGTTGTTTGAAACAAAAGCCTGCAATTACACCCGAGCAGAAACTGATTCCAATTGAACGTTATGGATTAAAAATCATGAGCATTGGTTTTTTAATTGAAGAAAGCGCAGCCGTTGTTTGGCGAGGCCCCATGTTATTTAAAGCAATGGATCAGTTTTTACGTGATGTCATGTGGGGTGACCTCGACTTTTTGATAGTCGATTTGCCTCCCGGAACTGGCGATGTGCAGTTAAGTTTAGTACAAAAAGTACCCGTTGCTGGTGCAGTGATCGTTTCGACTCCACAAAATATTGCTCTGATTGATGTAAAAAAAGCGGTTGATATGTTTCAGAGGTTGCAAGTGCCGCTTCTGGGAGTGATCGAAAACATGAGCTATATGATTAATCCTGTTAATCAAGAACGAATGCAGTTATTTCCTAAAGGTGAATTAGATTCCTATTTTGCGTCCATTAAGGTCCCTAAACTAGGCGAAGTGCCTTTTAATTCACAAGTGGCACTGGCCTGTGAAGCCGGTATTCCTGTAATTGAAAGTTTCCCAGAAAGTGCCGAAGCCGTTGAATTTAAAAAAATTGCCGATGCATTGGTAAAACGGTTAATGTAATTGTTTTTGCTTCGCTTTTACAGCTTCGATTGAAGTCAATTTAGTTTTCATTTCTAGGGCAATTGCAGCCAAATTATCTCTGGCACCAACAGAATACAATGGCACTGGTAATTCCAAATTAGTTCGCAATTGAAGTTTGAACGCTTGTTCTGCTTTGGTCTGCTCTACGTATTCGACGTATTCAACCACCTTTTTCGAGATGTCCATCTCCTGAGTCATTCGATTTACATACCGAACAAAATCCAATTTCTTTTCTCGAAACGGAGCCACGTAGCTTTCGTCGTAATAGCGATACAAGATTTTCATAATAAAATCTGAACTTAACAACTGCATGGGCCGTCGAATGGTGCGGCTATCGCCTCCGCCCATAAAATTGGCATCATCACCAAAATAGCCCATGTAAGGCTGTGAAAAGCTCTTAAGCATTCCATCATAAAAAGGAAACGCTACTTCTGACTCCTGTAAAACAAATTTAAATTTTACCATCATATCTAAAGGACCGAGTTCTTTAAGACCGACATACGATAAAACGTCTTTCATCCCATCGCTCAAGTGATACAAATAAATAACATGATGGTAGCTTTTAGTCATTTGTTCCAAATTTACACTAGCATCAATACCAAAGGATTCCTTTAAGCCAGGACCAAAGCGGTGAAGAATATACAAAGTATCCAGTTGCTCAACAAATTTACTTATACTTAGATTACTCTTAGCAAACCAATTCACAAACGTGCTTCCCGAAAAATCGTGCGCAGCAACTATCTTTTTAATTTTTGCTTCAACACCTTCGGTTTGTAAGTTGACTCCCTTAAGAGTAGCGTCTTTATAAAACTTCTGGGTCGCCATTTTCGAACTAAAATTAATGATAACGTTTGTGTCAATTGGTGGCAGCTTTTCCTGCCCCTCAAGACTCAATCCATACTGCATGTATTGTTTTACCCTAAAGAAAAAATCTAAAGAATTAATTTGCATGGAATCACCGGCAAAGTAGGACCTTTCGGCAATTTTCTCGGGCAGCCTATAGGACAAAGGGACAATTGACGAGATCAATACATTCTTTTGGCCACTTGCTTTACTTAAGACGAACTGCCAATAAGCCGCCTCGTATTT
Organism: Pseudobdellovibrionaceae bacterium; assembly: GCA_043745515.1. Classification (GTDB taxonomy): domain Bacteria; phylum Bdellovibrionota; class Bdellovibrionia; order Bdellovibrionales; family Bdellovibrionaceae; genus UBA2316. Next base: position 13,572 of record JAYTTH010000422.1, read on the forward strand.
GAAAACTTTCTGTGCAAGCGCTTGTTCCATTTTCTGTTTTAGATAATAGCAATCATCAAACTCAGCGATGTAGGTCAGGTAATCTTTTAGATAGTCAGAATAAAAACTTTTGAAATGATTCATCTCTGCTTCAATTTTTGATTTGTCAATACCAGCATTTACAAGTGAATCCATTGCAGTTTCTATAAACAAAACAAAATAGCTGACATCTGTTCTTAAAAACTCAAGAGATTTCGTAACTTCACCATTGTAAGGGAAAAGACTAAGTAAACTATTGCTCGCACCCGATTCAGAGGTAGCGCGGCTAGCTTCAATATTTTCAGCCAATCTGCCGAAAACAAGCGAAGACCGTAAATCGTCTAGATCGAATTCCCGTGGAGTCGTAATATCGTTTTTTAGACCTGCACAATATCCTTTAATGGTTTTCCACTCGGTCGAAGACACTTTCAACTTCAAACTTTCGTGTAGTTTAAACACCTTGGTTTCTTGAAGTTGTCCCACTTTTATTACATCGACTTGAACTAATCGACTTTGGCTAAGCCATACAAACAAAGTATGAAGTAAATCCTGCTCATCAAAACCGAGTTCTTTAAAGAAACCCAAACTTATCCCCTGATCAATGCCATCTAATATTTCAAATTTCTGCATCATACGATCGTTTAAACTAAATTCAAATTGGTCGGCCAGTTCGCCTAGATAAAACCCTTCTGAAACCATCATCACATTTGGGATAGTTATACTTGTCTTCAAATTATTGGTCGTATCCTTTTTGATTACCTGGCTGTTTAATAAAACTTCTGAGTTCAATTGAACACTGTTTTCACTAAATAGTTTAAGTAATAACAATGTAGTATTTGAAGTTAAAAGGCGTTTAAAAAAGATATCTAGATCCACTAGCTTTTTATAGAGTGAATCAAAATCTAATATCTTAGTTATCGGCATAAAAACCCGAAGTCGTTCCACGCGTTCGCGACTGAGTATCTGCGACATCGCTAAGGCTCGGCGCATTTCAGGGAAATAGTCTCTTGCCATGTAGTTAATTTTTTTACCTTGAAACTGATTAAACTCTTCTTTGTATTTCCTTACTACTTGGTTTACTTCATAAGTTACCCAATCAGAAAGTCCTTTTTTAAAGGTTTCTTTTTCAATCAGTTTGCTTTTCAATAATTCATCTACCTGAATAGAATCTATATCTGAAATCAGCAATGAAATAATCAGTGCTAACGAATTGGCGTCCTTGATTTCGGAAAGCTTAGCTTTGCTTGCGAAGATTGGAATTTCAGCAGATATTTTTGCAATATTTGCTTTGTATTCTTTAATTTCTTTCAGTGCAACCGGAGAAACAATTTGCGTAAGATTTTTTTTTAATTTCAAAAATGACACTATCATTTTTTCGCGTTGTGCTCGGTTCAAATTAACGCCTTCGTACTCTTTTTCATCGATTTGGACTTTTGAGTCCAGACCTAATGAAATGAGCTGATCGACAAGGTCTCGATTAGTTTTAATCCAAAGTTCAGAGGAACGGGCGAATTTAAAT
>JAYTTH010000423.1:0-3982 GCA_043745515.1 Pseudobdellovibrionaceae bacterium
CCTAGGGATAGGCAAGCCAACAAGATCAAATTTAGAATCTCCAACACAGTACACATCGGTTTTTGATTTTTGGTCATACCAATCATTAACTGGAATTCCCGATTGGTAGGGATAGGATCCCGTCAAAATTGTCGCATGCCCTGGCCCGGTCATAGATTGCAAGACATCGTATTCGCCATAGGGAAAATAGGCGCCTTTTGCCATCAAAGCTTTAAAACCATTTTTGCTAAATTTATTTTGATACCGAGATAAATAGTCCGCTCGAAATTGATCAATGACCATAACCACAACTAGTTTTGGTTTCTCGCCAGGCCATACGGCAGGCCATGCAGAATTTCCGGAACAGAATGTTAAACTCAGGTTCAATAACAAACAAATTAATTTCATTTTCAAATCTCCTCAAATATCAAAGAAATTTTACGCTATCATTGGGCGTACTTCTAGTTTAATTGCGACTTAATAGGCCGTTACTTCCCGCATCAGTTCAGTTTTTTCATTTTGGCGGTTGACCCACAGTTTTCTGTTGAAGTTTACTCTAACTGTCGCTTAGGAGGCGTAATGAAAAATTTATTGGTAGTGTTTATATTAAGTGTATTATTCAGTCATCAAACGTACGCCCTAGACGACCTTGGCCCGCAACTGGAATTCAAAGGGGTTACAGGTCATATCGATGTAGCTGGAAGTTCGCTGGATACCGCCCGTTTGGCCGTCGAAATCAAATTCACGTGTTATAAAGGATGGGGTGATGGACAACATCAATGTGGATCTGTCCAATCAAAGGTTCCGGTCGACACAAATGGAGATTTTTATTTAGCTCCCCTTAAAGGAACGGACCCTAACTATTTTGGATTTACCTACAATTTATTTTTAGACGGCCAAGTGCTTATAGGTTCCACGAATCGCGTTCAAAACCAATCCGAAATAAATCAGATTCAAAATTTATTTAAATCCATGACTCTCGTTATTTTTGAACCATTTCAGGTTGGTATCTCAGCATTAAATGGTCAAGATTTTTTTACTTGGAACAAAACAATCAATAAAAGTTCATCCCAGTATTTTTCTGTTCATTTTGAATCTAGGTCCGGCCAAGGATTTGGTCCTCATCTGCCAGAAATGTATATGAATTATGTTTTTGATTCGATTCAAGAAACAATTCCTGTAAAATATTTTTTATTTCCTGGCTCTAAAAATCAGCTTGCTCAGGATTATTTAGTAAATGTAAAAGTGGAATCATGCTACAGTTGCAATTTTAAAAGTTTAACTATCTACGACAAAACCTGGCCCCTTGATATTCCAGCATTTTTAAAAAATGTAGCTAATTTAGAATTAGACACAGACAAAATAAATATCGATATAGACGGGACCTGGGATTTAAGCTTTGAGATGAGTTTTTTCGATCCGAATGGACGCTACTTTATCCACACAGACCCGAAAATATCGATGCAGGCTAAATGCCAAAATGGGTCGCTGGTAGGCACCATTTTCTATCAGTATATTCGAAAAAACGGCGCCTATGCCCATTTGAATCGCTCAGAGCCACTTTTAGGAAGCTGCGCAAAAGGCGAAGGCAAAGCGAGCGTTCATTTTATGATGCTGAATAATGATTTGTATACCGAAGGAGGAAACTATATTGCTGAATTTCCATTTGATGGTTATTTCATTTTTGAAGATGTGCGGGGAAACGGCTTAACTCTTAAATATCAAACTCCCAATGGTAAATCAGAAAGCGAATCAGGAATTCGCTGTGTAAATGGATTTGCCAAAGACCTTGAATTCAACCATTGTCCGTAAATATTTTAACGAAATTTAATCCCTGCTTGAACGGCCCCCAACGCATCGACTAAGCCATAACCAAATGTATTGTTAGGAATGGTCGAACCAGGAGTTCCACCGCATGATTCGTCTGCTTTGAGCGGAACTGCGGTTGCTTTTAAAAGCTGAACTGTTTCGGCAATGCGGCCAATTAAATTCCTATTTGCAGACCACAGCAACGCCACGGCTCCAGATACATGGGGCGTCGACATCGACGTGCCACTTTGCTCGCGATAGGTATTGCCAGGAACGGATGATCGAACAAACTCTCCAGGCGCTACCAAATCAGGACCGATGCCGCCATCTAAGGTAGAAGGACCTCGGCTCGAAAAAACAGAACTTGTCAGGCGGCTATCAACAGATCCCACAGATAAGGTTAATTCCGATTGGGTAGCAGGAGGACTTGAGATAGTTCCGCACAGACCATTGTTGCCGGCACTCACGACGACCATAGTTCCTGCTTGATAGAATATTTTCAAAATATCGCCAAATTCATCGCCTTGGCAGCCTTCGGATTTTTCACAGCCCCATGAATTATTTAAAATATGAGGGGCATAATCTGGCCGCCCATCTTTTTGCGGATCCCCGCCCAATAGATACGGTGCAAAGAAAAATTCAAAACATTCTGTATAGGTCGCAACCGTTCCTACACCGTTGTCCATATTTCTGCAGGCCATCCAGCGCGCCGATGGAGCGACGCCAATTATATTTGAAACACCGTCGTTGCCAACCATAGTTCCAGTGGTGTGTGTGCCATGCCCGGTGTCATCACATGGAATTAATAAATTGTAGCCACACGGGCTCACAATCGTTTTGTTTGTTTGCCTTCTGATCGCATCATGCCAGTTGTAATTATGCCGAATAGTGCGCCCATCGTTCCCGCGATATTGCCTGATCAGTGCTGGGTGATCCCATTGAACGCCAGAATCCAAACTGCCGATAATAATACCTGCTCCGGATATTTTTAAATTCCAAACTTGATTGGCTTTTATCATTTCCAATCCGGCTTCAATTTTAGGAGCCACTGCACCGGCCCGTATGGCGGCTCTAGCCGGTGAATTCAACGCCTGGCCAATAGGCTTCATTCGAAAGTGAGTATTGTAAGTAACCTTGCGAACAAAAACACTTTGCTGAAGTTCCGTTGCAAGGGCTCCATCCGCATTGGAAACCAAAATAGAATTATTAATATAGTAACTTTGAAAACCGTACCCGCGCTGTTTCAACGACGTCACTAATTGACCTTGTGATAAAGTTGCTGTTTTTACCAATTCTGAATACATCCGATTCATCTTTGCTTTTCGATCCATCAGCATCGAAATAGAACGAAAATCCGGCTGGGCTTTTAGATAGACCATCATTTCAAAACGACCGATGCTTTGGGAAAAAGAAGACTGCGAGTTTAAAAGTGCCGATGAAAATGAAGCTAAAACTAGGAATCTAAACAAATCGCCCCCAATATTGGAGGCGATTTAAATTAAAATTGTATTTAGGGTCAATCTCTTTCAAATGGCTTAGGAGTTAAAAATACCAAAGCCTTCATAGCTACCTTCAAAACAAATTCATTTATAGAGATTACAAAAAAAATGTCAAATCCGTGTCAACCCAAAAGGAATCTTAAACTTTACCGCTAGTTTGGATTGACAGTACATTCCTGTGTCCATGATTCACACGTTTTATATTTATTTGGACTTTCACCTAACCAGTCGCCTGGACACGACGTGTAGCCTCGGTATGTTGTACCTACAACACATTCCGTGCTATTAATAGCAGACGGTTGTTGGGATCCATTTCCAGTTAGAAACTCAAAATATTCCATATTACGTTGCCCATACACTGCTGCGGCCATATATCCCTTTATTACAGGAGGATCAGCTGGACGGGCTATGTTCGAACAGATACACGATTGCTCAATACCATTGCCATCAATCGCTTTAGACCACGCATTCGCTTCACTACACGCGGTTTTTGGAGGATCCAACGCTGCTGCCGGTCCCATCGTGGCAATTTAAAGATCCGCTCTTTTTTAAAGTCGCTGTCGACGATTGATAAATTTTTCCCTGATTGTCTTTAACAAATGAAGCTCGCCGGGGCAAGCCCCGCAGTTTCATGGGCTCCGGGGAATCTTGCGTGATTTTGATCTAGCTTCTACTTTCGGGAAAAGCTCCCCCTG
>JAYTTH010000424.1:0-3980 GCA_043745515.1 Pseudobdellovibrionaceae bacterium
GGCTACCGACTAGAGGCATTAGCCTTTGATTGGTACCTCAATTTGGAGTTCAAAAGAACTTCCAAAACACTAACGAGGAGCCGTCTATGAATGAACAAATAATCTATGTTGGACTTGATGTCGATGATCAAAATTTCCATGGAGCAGCGCTTATTGCTGGCTCCGGAGAAGTGATTGAATTTAAATGCCGACCAAATACCAAGGGTCTATTAAACCAACTGCAAAACTTGAAAGATAAGTTTCCTGATTCTGAATTTAAAATCTGCTATGAAGCCACCTATATTGGTTTTACTCTGCAGCGAGATTTAGCAACACATAGTTTTGTCTGCGATGTTATCGCACCAAGCAGCATCCCAAGAGTTCATGGTAATCAAATCAAGACAGATCGCCTTGATGCGGGAAAACTAGCTCAATTCTATGCCTCAGGGTTGTTAACTATCGTAACGCCACCGGAAGTGGAAATGGAAAAAGATCGCGATCTGATGCGATCACGGCAATTCATGATGCTTCAATTGACTGAAGTACGAACTCATATTCAGTCTTTGCTACGAAGAAATAATCTTCATTTTAAATCTGAAACTGGAAGTCTTTCACACTGGACGCGCAATCATATTTGCTGGATCGAGAGAAAAATTACAGAATCAACGGGAAGTTTTAAGAATAATCTGGAACTACTCTATCAACAAATGAAATGGATTAATCATACGATCGCAGAATACGACAAGGCTGTTGATGAACTTGCCGCAAGTGAAAAATATAGAAAACAAGTTGAAGCTTTAGTCTGCTACAAGGGAATTAAAAATATATTTGCACTGGTTATGATTACTGAAATCGGTGACATTAAGCGTTTTAGCCATCCCCGTCAGCTGGTATCCTGGATGGGCATTGATATTAGGGAATACTCGTCTGGTGAAAAACAGCTCCGTTTTGGTATGACCAAACAAGGAAATAGGTATTTACGAACAGCATTTGTTGAATCTAATCAAAGAATTTTTCGATCAAAATTAATTGGAGACAAACTTAAACAACGCCGAAAAGGTATTAACCCAGAACTGATTCAAATTGCTGATCGATGTATGAGTCGATTAGCGAAAAAAGGCAGCAGACTTTAATTAGCGGGAAAACATACGAATAAAGTAAAGGTCGCTTGCGCTCGCGAAATGGTTGGCTTTGTTTGGGAATCACTTTGCAAAGTAGCTTAGTAAAAAAAATTTTAAGTATTCATGTTAAATTGAATTTTGGAGGTCCAAAGATTTAGGATCTGATGAGAGGATAAGACAGAATTTGGGAAGCCCACGGTACCGCCCTTAGATTAAAGCGTCTGTGGCTAGGTTGTGGTAACCCCATTTTACGAACAAATCTTAATGCGTTAACCAGCACGCGAATACGAGGATGTAAGTTCAAGGTCAAATCCAACTCTCAAAAAGATCCACGGATGAAAATCTTACTTGACCTCAGGGCCGTCTATACGAGGGCGGATTAAAGCTGTTTCTTCGTTCCCTCCGAAGTATTCCCCGGCGGTTTTGGTCCCCTTTATTAACAAATCCACCACCAACCCTTATGTTCCAGGGCTTACGGGCTCTCTAGGATTCTGTTTAGAGTGTCACAAAAAATTCCAATCAAATTTTAACGGAGAAAAAATGGAACAAAGATCAATTTTAACTGTGCTGGTGGGTGCGACTTCTTTAAGTTTTGCTCTGTCTGCCGAATCTGCCGACGCAATTATCAAAATGCTGCGCGGTCAAAATCAGGAAGACAAAGAGGCCTGGATCGAGCTACCCAGCGACAAGCAGAAGTCGACATTTTTGAAGCGGGATCAAATTGTTGCCTACCAGGTGCAGGCAGAAAGCAATGATCGCTATGAAAAGAACTGGATTACAATAAAAGACCTGGCTGATATTTTTCAGGTCAATCCGATAACGATCACGAAAAAATACAAAGACACCCTCCAGCGAGAAAAGAAAAACAAAAAACTATTCTCTCGGCCAACGCTTGAAACAGCACTGGCACTGCGGGCTGACAAAACCGATAGCAACAAGCAAAAATATCCTTCAACGCGGAATCTTGAAGCTTTATTTGCTGGAAAAAAAACGATAGAAGAGTTGACAGCCAAGGGGACGCGAAAATGAACCGTGCCGTACAAAATCTTGAACTAAAAATGTTCATTCGCTCAAAAGATGAAATTTCAAAAAAACAAGATGACGCACTTGTTGATTCTGATTTCGGAAGGGAAATCGGAACAAAAAAATTAGGACTTCATTGGATTCAACTGCTGCCGAAGCAGCGAAGTTCTTTTCCCCACGCGGAAAGTTTAGAAGAAGAATTTATCTACATTGTTAAGGGAAAACCTCATCTTTGGCTCAATGGCTATCTTTATGAACTAGAGCCAGGAATGGCTATTGGCTTTGCGCCGGGAACTGGCGTTGCTCATTGCCTTCTCAATAATACCGATGAAATAATCGAGTTTATTGCTCTGGGCGACAGAACAAAAAAAGAAAATAAGTGCTCATTCCCAGTAAATCCAGAGCTTCAAGCCACCCATAAAGAAATCTGGTGGGCCGACTATCCCTCGCAAAGTTTTGGTCCGCATGGTGGATCAATTGGAGTTTTAGACCATGTAAGACCGACTCAACAGTTATCAACCGCAAAAAATGTTTACACGCTTGAGCGCAAGCTTGGTTTTTCATATCCAGGCGACAATGAAAAATTCACTCACGGCGTAAGGCTGACAGATCAGCTTGGCATGAAGTCAGTCGGTGTCTGGCATGAAATTCTAAAAAAAGGAAAACGGAGTTCATGGCCCCATGCTCACAAACTAGAAGAAGAGTTTGCGATCATCACCAAAGGTCAGCCAAGAGTCTGGCTGAACGGATTTTCTTATCAGCTTAAACCTGGCGACTGTGTATTTTTCAAACCAGGGACAAACATTGCCCATGTTTTAATAAACGATGGTGATGAAGATGTTGAGTATTTGGGTGGCGGCCAGGCCGATGATGGCGGGCCAGATGAAAAGATTTGTTACCCTCTTCATGCAACGAGGAATGAGCAGTGCGCAGGATCGGGTTATCTGTGGCAAGACACACCTCCAATGAATCTCGACCCTGACAAAGCTGCGTTGCCGAAACTAACTGACGTTGAAATTATTGAATCAAAAGATCCAGATTTTTTTCTCAAGCAGCTCGGCCATATACTTTACGAAAAAGAAGCTGAATACAGTCTAATGCTGGGGCTGTGCGAGCTTAAGGCATCTGGTCAAAGCCAAACTCCAGACTATTACTATTTTTTGGTCAAACAAGCTGACACATTCATTGGCGGAGCCGTTGTTACTGAAAAGAGTTTGGTCTTATCAATGATGCCAGAGCCAACGTTGGTCCCACTGGTAAATGCCCTGCAAGAAAAGTGTATAAAATGCCCAGGCGTTGTGGGACCCGCAATCACTGCGGACAGTTTTTCCAGAATTTGGGCAGACGGAAAACAAACTGAACGAAAACTGAGTATGGCTCAAAAAATCTATGCTCTTCAAGACGTGAAGCTTTCAGAGAATGTTTCAGGTAGCTTTTGCGCAGCAAACGAAAATCACATTGAGCTTGTGGCAGAGTGGCTTGTCAAATTTACGGAAGAGTCTTTACCAAACGAAATCAGCACCATTGAAAATGCCCGAGCGTTTGTTACAGCTAAAATCAAAAAAAATGAAATCTTGCTTTGGCTCGATTCGACCGGAACTCCCGTATCAATGAATTTCGTCGGTCGCCCAAATAAAAGCGGCACAAGTGTCAGCGGTGTTTTCACACCGAAGTCCAAAAGAGCAAATGGGTTTGCTTCCGCTGTGGTCGCCCACACCAGCAAAAAAATGTTGGATAAGGGAAAGAAATTTTGTGTGCTTTACACAGACCTTGCGAACCCAACTTCAAATAAGATTTATCAAACGATTGGGTACAAGGAAGTCGCTACATCAAAGCATTTCCTGCTGAAGGAATGAA
>JAYTTH010000425.1:0-14962 GCA_043745515.1 Pseudobdellovibrionaceae bacterium
GGTTTGTTTCAAGCGGGAGTTCCCATCAAAGACTTGGCCTTGATGACTCGTCAATTGGCTGTGCTTATAAAATCACAAATTCCTTTAGTAGACGCTTTGGCCGCCGTCAGTGAACAAGTGGAACATCCTCATTTATCAAATGCTTTGGCTGATGCAAAAAATATGGTTAATGAAGGCAGTCCATTTTACAAAGCCTTAGCAAAATACCCCCATATTTTTGACAATATTTTTGTATCTATGTGTGAAGCCGGAGAGATGTCAGGAAGTCTAGATGTCATTCTGCTTCGCCTTGCCGATTTTACCGAATCCGCTGCCCGCCTAAGGCAAAAAGTTTCCAGTGCCTTGACCTACCCTATAATTATGCTTGTTGTAGTTTTTGTTATCGTGATGGGATTGTTTACATTTGTAATTCCAAAGATGATGACAATTTTTGAATCGTCGCCGGAGTTGCATTTGCCGTGGTACACTTTAGTCATTGTTGATATCTCGCAATTCATGACAAACTTTTGGCCATTTATTATTGTTGGTCTTGTTGGATCCTATATTTCATTTATGATGTGGAAAAAATCGGCAGAAGGCCGTCCTAAATGGGATGCTATTTCACTGAAAATCCCCGTATTTGGTCCAGTCATTCGCATGGTGGCAGTAAGTCGATTCACGCGAACTCTAGCGACTTTGTTAACGGGCGGCGTTCCCATGTTAGGTGCACTCGATATTGTTAGAAATGTAGTCAACAATGCCGTGATAGCCAATGCCGTTGATGAGGCCCGCAGCAATATTTCGGAAGGTGAAAGCATTGCTGGCCCTCTTGGTCGCTCGGGCCAGTTTCCACCGATTGTAATTCACATGGTCAAAATTGGCGAAAAAACCGGGGAACTAGAAAATATGCTTTCGCAAGTTTCTGATGCTTACGATTTTACCGTACAAAATAAAATTGATGGCATGACTGCGCTGATTACGCCGGTCATTACGATCATCATGGGCCTTGTTGTTATGATGATTGTGCTATCTATTGTTATTCCTATGTTTGAGATGACAAATTTAGGGAACTAGTTAATAATTTTGAAATTGAGTTAAGTGAAAGGACACACCGCCATGGAATCAAAACAAAAAGAAACCAATTTAATAAAATCAAAAAAAGGTTTCACGCTAGTAGAAATTATGATCGTCCTAGCAATATTAGGTTCTATCTTTGCCTTATTAGCTGGGCGATTTGCCGGCGCTCGAGATAAAGCCAAGGTCAAGGAAGCCAATATTCAGATGGGCCAGTTGTCAAACTCGCTTTCAAATTACAATTTAGACTGTAACAAGTATCCCGCATCCTTGGACGCGCTAAAAAAAGCGGACGATTGTAAAAACTGGGGGCCAAATCCATATTACACCGGAAAATTACAAGATCCCTGGGGCAATCCGTACCACTATGAAATTTCTGGTTCTGAATTTGTCCTTAAATCCTATGGAAGAGATGGAAAAGATGGCGGCAGTGGTTTTGACAAAGACCTTACATGGGGTGAAGACGATTCCGCTGAAGCAGCAGCTCCCGCACAGTAATTTATCGCAGCGCGGATTCACGCTCATAGAAATTCTAATGGTATTAGGAATTATGGCGGCCGTGCTTGTGCTTGGCCTTGGACGAATTAGAAAAAACGACAATAATATACGATCTACTTTTCGAGAAATGACTGTTTTATCAAAAGAAATTAGAAATCAATCTCGCCTTTCGCAAACTTATTTTCGGCTTATGATTCAAATTAAAGCGGACGAATCAAAATATTGGGTGGAAAAAGGCAGCGCGGTTGAACGCAAAGACCCCAAGCTCGATATGCAGCGCCAAGCCCAAGACGAAGCCAATGGTGACAAGAAGAAATCGTCTTTTACCTTGTTTAAAAAGCTTACCAAAAAAGAAAAAATATTGCCCAAAGGGGTATCTTTCAAATCCTTAGAAGTTCAAAATTCCGAATCCATGACAGATGGCCTGGGTGCCATTTATTATTCTCCGGAAGGGCTCGTCGAAGCTGCTATGATTCATATTACTGACGGCAAAAGCACATGGTCGTTGTTTGTAAATCCCCTGACGGGTATTGTTGAAATAGCCGATGAAGATATTTCGCTAAAGGATGTAACTAAGATTAATGATAAATAAAAAATCTGGTTTTACACTTTTAGAAGTTCTAATTGCCATGATGATCTTGGCCGCCGGAGTTATGTTGCTAGCCCAATCTTGGAGCAGTTCTTATAATCGTCTTCGAAAAACTCAAAAAAATGTTGAAATTGCGGCACTGCTAGAACGTAAATTGGCGGAAACGGATATGAAGTACCGTGGCAAAGCCATTGATTCAATCCCTGAATCCGAAGGCGATGAATTTGAAGGTTTTCCTGAATACACCTGGAAATTAGAATCTAAGAATTTTGAAATGCCTGACCTTACGGCCGTTTTGATCGGCCGCGAAGGGGGCGTCGATCAAATGATGATGACTCTGATGAAACAGTTTTCTGAACACCTTTCAAAATCCATCAAAGAAGTCAAAGTCACCATTGTTTATAAACACAATGATAAAGAGTTTAACTATTCTGCGACCATGCTTTTTGTGGATCATGACAAGCAATTACCTCTGCCCGCGATACCAGGCGGTGGCTAATGCTTAAGAAAAATGCCGGGTTTACTCTAATTGAAGTGATGATTTCAGTGGCCATCATGGCGACATTAGGGTTGCTTGCTGCCCAAACAATAAAACAAGCCATCACGCAAAAAAAAGTAATCCAGGAAATCGTAAATGAAACGTCTCGGCTACGTGATGGAGTTAAAATTTTTGAACGTGATGTTCAACTGGCCTATCACCATCGCGATTGGGAAAAGGATATTTTAGATTTAGCTAAAAAAAATAAAAAAACCACCACCACCCAAGCGCCTGGCGTTCCTGGGGCACCTCCTCCGATTCCAGTATTTGATTCCTCTGGAAACATTGTGTCGACTTCAAATGATCCACCTGTCGAAGCACCCCGTAAGGACCCAACGACTCAATTTATCGGCAAGGAACATGAAATCCATTTTGTTACTATGAACACTGGTCGAATTTTAAAAGATATGCCCCAGGCCGATTTTGTAGAAGTCGGCTACACCATAAAGGACTGCACCAGCTTTTCTACAAAAGTGGCATCGAAATGTCTTTATAGACGAGTATCCCCTTGGGTTGATGATGACGTCACAAAAGGCGGCGACGAATTTGTATTAATTGAAAATGTCACTGAGTTTGCTCTTCGCTATATGGGACGTGGAAAACAGGATTGGAACAAGGACTGGCGTTCTGACAATGGCGGTGATGGCGCCACCAAAGGCAATTTTCCCTGGCTAGTAGAAATATCGATTTCCTATCAAAAAGAACCTGATAAACCAGGATCCAAAAAACATTCCATGCAACTGGTAATTCCAATACACTTTCCAAACAACAAAGAAGAATCTGGTGGCGATACGGGAACTGGCGGAACAACTACAACAACAGCACCTGGGGCAACACCAGCCGCTGGAGGCACGTCACCATTGCCGGGAGGTAAATAATGGCTCTATTCAGTCGAACTACTAAAAATTTTATTGCCAAGTCTAATAACAAAAAAGGATTAGCCCTTTTAACCGCAATTACGGCTTTGTCATTAATGACCTATTTAGCAATGGAAGTAACCTATGATACTCAGGTCGAATACCTTATTAATTCGCAACAAATTAACCGTGTTAAAGCCTACTATGCGGCCCGAAGTGGCGTGGACATTTCATTACTAAGAATTAAAGTCTATCAAACCATTCAACAAAAACTGGGGAAAAATTTGCCTTCAAATGGCATGATCGAGCAGATTTGGCAGTTCCCCTTGATCTGGCCGATTGATTTGCCAGATGGCCTGAATGCGGTTGATAAAGACATTATGAAAGACAAAACAAAAGAATCACTTATCGATGGCACCTTTTCGACCAAGATAACAGATGAAGGCTCTAAAATAGATGTCACCAATTTGTTATCCCCTTCAGATACGCTAAAAGAAATTACTAAAAAACAAATTCTTACTATTTTTGAAAACAAAGTTAAAAATGATGAAGAGTTTGGTAAAGCTTATAGTGGGTATAGATTTGAACAATTGGTAAATTCTATTGCGGACTGGATGAGTTCTAAAAATGAAAGTTTAAATGGCGGCGATAAACGATCTGGCTATCGAGATCGGGGCACTGATGCGTTTCCGCCCAATCGAAATTTTAGAACCATCCAAGAATTACGAATGGTTGCCGGTATGACAGACGAATTTTTTCAAATATTAGAACCCATGATTACCATCTATGGAATTCGCGGACTGAATCCTAACACCGCCACGGCTGATGTTTTACAATCCATCGATCCCACTATAACAAAAGAAGTCGTCGCCGAAGTCATGAAACGTCGCCAAGATCCTCAGCAGGGTCCCTTTAAAGATGGCCCGTCTTTCTTCCAATTTTTAGAAGAAAAAGGCGCACACCTAACTATAAATCGTGAAGAATTTCCAATTGTCACAGACAATTTAAGCAGTTTTAAAATAAGCTCTATCGGTGAATACGGCGGGGCTAAACGCGAAATTGAAGTTATCACCTTGGACGTTTCCAAAGTTGCAGACCGATTAAATACGATTCAAAAAAAAGTAGACGATAAAAACAACCCCCCTCTCGCTTCGACGACTCCTACGACTGGTGCGGCAGCCCCTGGCGCGGCGACTCCAGCAACGAATACAGCGTCTCAAGCAATCCCCAAAGGGCCACCCCGAATTGTGTATTGGAATGAAAAGTAGAACGATATTTTTTGCCAATCGCCTTTTTTTTTGCTACTGATTAGAAAATGGAGGCTATATGAAACTAAACAAACTGTTAATTCTGATTCAACTTATATGCGCTTATTCTTTTTCCTTTGGCGCAGCAAATATAAAAACAGCATCGAATGTAGATGCCGCACGATTTTTAGGAACTTGGTACCGGATCGCGGCCAATCCTATTATTTTTGAGCCAAGTTGCGTTTGCGCTCGTCAAGTTTTGAACATGCAATCCAATGGCAAAATTGGAGTTTATAACAGCTGCAATAAAAAAGACACCACTGGAAAGTTAGTAGAAATTCGTGGCACGGCCCAACCTAAAGACGCTAGTGTTTCTAAACTATCGGTTGATTTTGGATTACCTTGGAAAGGATCTTATTGGATTATCGCTGTTGACCAAGACTATCGCTGGGCAGTCGTGTCGGATAGCCTGGGCTACAGCCTTTACGTAATGTCAAAAACCATTGATTTATCTCCCGAACAATATCAAGAGGCTATTAGCGCAGCGATGGCAAACAACGTTTCTGTTAAGCGACTTAAAATTCAAAGCCAAGCCGGTTGTGTCTATCCTCCAGAAAGATAGTTGGAAATCATTTTCCTTCGTTCAAGACCCACATTATGCCAGCTTGTGCTCCACAAGCTGGAGGTGAAATATATTTTCCACGCTATTCATTAGTTTTTTAAATTCTTCTAAACCCTTTTTTTTGGGTTGTTGCGAATCGTCATTGAAAGACACACTTTTTATTTTTTTTTGTCTAATATTTACATGGCAGCTAACTTTAAGTGTATCGTAAGAAATGCATAGGAGAAAATAGTGACATCGAGAAAAATATCACAATCAGGACAAGGGTTGGTTTCCGTTCTGGTTGCCGCAGGGGTCGGCGCAATGATTTTAGGTTTTATTGGGGATATGATCGTCCAACAAGGAATTGGACAAAAGTTTCTTACACAAAAGCTAGAAATGAACGACTTTACGAATAACTTAATCTCAACTTTTTCAAAATCTAATTCCTGCACCTGTCAATTTGCCAATAATGCCGCTACCAATCCAAATTTTGCGAATTTTGCCAATTTGAAATTTGATTCAACTGTGATCGATGGTAGCCAAAAAATTTCGATAAAAAAACTATATTCAGGCTGTCTAGGCGGAGCCAATCCACCAATTATTTTGGCTGAAGAAGGTGCCCGACTGTCTAATTCAGGTTTAACCGTAGACAAAGTGGATTTAGTAAATCTTAGGCCAACCGGAGGTCTCAACGAATGGCAAGGACAGTGGCAAATCAGTTTTCAAGTAGGTGGAGGTTCAGTTGCTAGATCGGTCAGACCTATTGCCATCACTCAAAAGATAACAATCAACACAGGTGCGCCCTATTCGGCTGCGGCCGCCGCCATTTCTGCATGCAATGGTGTTTCATCTGGTACGGGTACAAACGATTTCTTAGCTAAATGGAGCCTAACTCAAGGACTTCTGCAGGATAGCGCTATAATTGAAGATAGTGCCACAGGCAACATTGGTATTGGAACGGCCGCCCCAGCTTATAAATTGGATATCAAAGAAACCCGCGCAGACACCGTGCCGGCGCAGTATATTACAGTGTATTCTACACAAACTTTAAATCCCCTTAGTAACCCAACTACAAATTTTTATGCCATCGGAGGCCTAGCACAATCACAAGCTGGTAGCCCAATCAATTTCGCTGATATAACCGGTGCTTCAAATGCTGGTTTTCACAACGGTACCGGAACAGTCGCGAATATAATTGGAACGTCCAGTTTTGTTTTTAATACGTCCACTGGCAACCCAGGCGTAGCAATGGGTTCCAATAACTATGTTAGAAATAGCGGAAACGGATTGATTTCAAATGCGCGCGGGGGGACCTTTCAGGTTTTTAATTCTGTAACTGGCACTATTACAAACTCAGTAGGAGTGTTTATTGGTACTGTTGCTGGAACAAACAAATGGTCCCTCTACGCAAACGATAGTTCAGCACCAAGCTACTTTGCCGGGAGTGTAGGCATCGGCACATCTAGTCCCCAAAAAAGACTTCATATCATTGGCCCAGATGGAGTTTTGGCTTCTCCTCCTGCCTATACCCCAAAAACTATTTTAGTAGCTGAAAATAACGCCAATGCAGCTATTGCAATCTCGGGTGCAGCCGCTAGCCTTTTAGGCATCCAATTTTTAAAAGATGGGGGTGCTAATTGGGCGGGCGTAATAACCTACAATAACTTAACAGATACAATGGGCTTTGGAACCAATGTAATCCAAGACCGCATGATTATGGATTCCTCTGGAAGAGTTGGGATTGGAACGTTAGCACCCCAAGAAAAACTTTCTGTGAGTGGAAATATTCAAGTCGCAAAAAATGTGGCCCAACCCTATGCATGCGATGTTGCTCATGATGCAGTCCTAGCAATTACTTCAGGTTACCGGCAATGCATCTGCAATAGTGGCACAGGAAACTGGGTTTTCACCTCCGACGGCACCACCGCC
The DNA here is from genome assembly GCA_043745515.1 of Pseudobdellovibrionaceae bacterium. Taxonomy (GTDB): domain Bacteria; phylum Bdellovibrionota; class Bdellovibrionia; order Bdellovibrionales; family Bdellovibrionaceae; genus UBA2316. Next base: position 7,316 of record JAYTTH010000425.1, read on the forward strand.
TGTATTTGGTAGATAACAGATACCAAGAAGAGCAAATGTTTCAATTTAGGCCGATTTTTTTGAGACGATTTAAAGTTTTACAATAAAATGATAGTCTGAACTTGGGGGGAATAATATTTATGTCTAGTAAATTATATTTAATTTTGGCCATTGGCGCATGTGTTCTTTTTGGTGGGTTTCAAAACTGCTCGAAGGCCACATTTGTGTCTCCAACAGAAACTGTTCAATCGGATTCAACGGCAACACCAGCCTCCTTGGCACCTGACACCAAACTTGTATCTAAAATCAATGTTTCTATTTTAGGCGATAGCTTGATCACAAAAGACCAAAAGCTATTTTTCAATAGTCAAGTCGGTGAGAATTTAAAAATTTCTTTGGTTCGACAAATTGACGAAAATTCAATCGTCATTTTATTGGGAAATAATTTAAGCTCGAACACTAGCCGGAAAGCTAAATTGAAAGCAACGATTTAAAGTAACGGCTATGTTTCTTTAAGTGCCGATGACGTTAATCGGCCTTGGCTTTGTTACGACGATCGATTGGCTGCGAACGCGACTGTGAATGGTCAGGTGAATTGTTCTTTGCCTGTCGTTATGACAGGTACAAAACAAAAAATAGTTCAATTGGGATCAATTTATAGAGCCTTGTCTGCACCTGAAACAATCATTGGAAGCTTAACTGCCAGCGGCGCCTGCCCCCAAGAAAGCTGTGTTGCTTTTGCTAATACACCTATTAAATTAATTATAGGCGATATGGTTGACGGCAATTTTGGTCAAAAAATTATATCTAGTTTTACTTTGCCTGCTGATGGTCGACTAAAATTAGTCGTTCAAGATTCCGAAGGTCGTCAATTGACTCTGTTAGCTTCGGGCCCTAACACCAGTGATACACAACTTTTTGATCAACGAGACAATGGCTATTTATGTTTCGAACCTAAGGCGGCTGGAATAGCAATAGTCAAACGACTAGATGGATCGGAAGCGCTGAATTGCTTTAGTGCTGTTCGAAAGGGCAACATAGGCCCAACGACCATTGGGACGGGAACAGGGGCAATCACATTTATAGGGCTTAATAATCAGCCAGCGAACTCGTCGATTTGGGCTGGAAATGACGATCGATATTTTTCATCACTTATTAATGATATTCCATAGCCGTATTTATCCCTGTTGAAACTTGCATTGCTCTTCGTGACATCAGCCCTGACTGACAAAGAATTTTCATGCTACCCTTAGGCGACTTTGCGCACGTCCATTGAAACTACTAATTCGTCCATGATGATGGCTCTGTTCACATGATGAACAGGTAATAAATAAATAAATTTTTCTTCTGGAAAACTTCTTACGCACATTTTTTGCAATGCCAAGTCAATGGTCTTGATTTCCAAAGCGGGAAACAGACTAGAGACCTGAGTATATGCGGATTCAGTCATAATTATGTCAATTTCTTTCAACTCTTTTTTAAAAGCCGGCAATTTAGACATTTCGTCCACTCGACTTAACAAATTGACTGGAGTGCCAATCGCAGAAATTTCGATCGCTGAACTATTTGAGCTTAAATTTCCAACGATGGCGGAACCAAAGGAAATCAAGGTATGCCTTTTGACCATTAGAGATTGAGAATGAAGAGAATTGTGGGCCCTATTTATTTCAACCAAACGGACAGCAGATTTCAGTGCATTTGTGATATTTTTTTCAGGCAAACAAGAATCATAATATGAAAAAATCAAATCTCCAACTTTTCTAGGAATCCCTTGATATACTTCGATAACTTCCGTCACGGCTTCTAGGTTCGGCAATAAGCTGGCTTGAACGTATCCCTCTAGGTCCCGGCTCTGGTCAGTAAATCCTCGAACATCACTGTACAAACACGCTATATTTAATTTTCTTGGCTTTAACACTTCTTGCATCGCCTGAAAAGCGGTCATTTTTTGATATTCCATTTTTTCAGAAAGCCGCCTAGCGATCTCACGTGGCAAAAATCCTTTAATCTGATCCGTAAATTCCTGACTTAGTCTCAAAACATCGCGTTGGGCTTCTTGCCTTTTCTGCCCTAATACGAAACTTCTTACTTCATTGAAAAATGCACTACGAGCAAAAATAACACAAATAATAGTAAAGGCGCCCTCGCTAACTAGACGAACAGCCAAAACACCGGATTCTCTTAAGGGCGCCCATTGGAACCCAATCATCACAGCTGAAAACAAAATACTCTCTACAATGCTTCCTCTTAAAATCATCGCGCCGACGAAAACAAAATTTAAGGCTAGTGTATAGGGAATCAATGAATACCATAGGACCGTGCGGGCCTGAAAATAGCAGGCAACAATAACAAAAACATAGATTGGCAATTTATAAAAGCGAGACTTAAAAAGTGCTGGCCAATAGTAAAGCCCCCAACAGGACATAATTAAAATAGTCATCGAAATTCGAAAAGTAATCCACATTTCAATATCTGGCTTTTGATGAAGTATATCTATATATATGTGGGCCGCATAGCCTAATGCAAACACTGGCAAAGACGCCCGCCAGGCAAATAGGTTGTCATTTCGTTGTTGATCAAGCCATGCCGAATACCAAGGTGTCTTCCGCACCATGTGATGAGGAAATAAATAATGCATTAAGATTGAAATCAGTTTCATTTGTCCCTGCTCCACCATACTAAATCACTGTTCAATAATAGTCGAGGTACCACTGTCATCGTCATAACATTGGTCGAACTTGAACAGTTTGATATTGAGTTTATGCTGACGCAACTCACTTATTCGAACTTAAACTGAAGACTGAACTTTCTCATTTTGACACGATCGAAAGTCCAGTCATTTAAAAACTTAATTATGTTTTTTTAAATTTCAAACGTATCTTTGATATACAAAATAATTTGAAATTTCTTGGAGGCTACTTTGAATATTTTAGTAAAAAAACTTCTCTTTTTCGGTCTGTTTATGACGACCGGCGTTTGGGCTCTGGATAATTCAACGACAAACAAACAACAACTAGAACGAGGCCGCTCCAACTGGTTTAACAAAACGTATGGGGGTGGTAAGTTTTTTGAATTCCTTGCAAATCATCCGGATACATCAAAACGAATTGATATTGCCTTTGCTAAAGCGATATCAACTAAACGGTCAGAACGATTCCAAACTTGGGGCACTATAAATGATCCGGATTGTAAATCCAATCCCCAAGGAGGTCCCGACATTTGTAAAGATCCCGAGGCAACAGGAATTATAGGAATTCGAAAATCAGTAGGAAGCCTTGGAAACACACTGTATGGAGTTTCGTGTGCTTCTTGCCACGCAGGCTTTGATCCCACGCATCCTCCAAAGGATCCTAACGAGCCAAAATGGTCGAACATTCACCCAACGATTGGTAACCAATATCTGGACTCTGGTAAAATTTTTTCAGCAAACATGTCGGCTCAAGATGTCCGTAGACTTATGCTCGCTATTTGGCCCAAAGGCACTGTGGATACGACGTTATTATTTAATGACGGTATTATGAACCCAGGTACTATAACCGCTTTCTGGAACCTTCCTCATCGTCCAACCTTTGATGTAGGAATGAGTGAGCGTAAAAATCGAGGTGGTCAAGGTGGAGAAGACGATGTAGGCGCGGACCTAGCTGCAATCCGAGTCTACACAAATATAGGTGTCTGTTTTAAGGAGTGCGTAGCTGCTCGCCCAGGCCAGGCAATTGATTTAGCTCAATGTCGTGTGGCCTGCCCTGACTTTCCACCACAAAATGAAATCGACGACATGGTTACTTTCATGCGAAGCACGAAATCACCCAAATACCCTCGGGAACTAGAGTTAAACGTTGGTGACTATGTTGCGGGACGAAAAGTTTTCAAACAAAACTGCGCCTCGTGCCATGGTGGAAGCCCGATGATTTTATCGAACGATGAAGTCAATCCGTTGAGAGCAGACCCGGTCAACGCAACAAATGCGTGTCGTGCGCTTTCAACAAATTGGGAATCAAATCGCCTTTGGAGTCAATTTTCGTCTGATGTATATAAGAATCGTGTCCTAGCGGGCGATCGAGGCTATCGAACGATGCCTCTAGCAGGCATTTGGTCAACGCCTCCATTTTTACACAATCAATCCATTGGCCCAATCGCCGCGGCTACTGCATCCGTAAAAGAACGAGGACAAATTTACGAAGCAGCTATGCAAGAGCTTCTATCAAAAAATCGAACTCCAAAAGTGAACGTTACCCAAGTCGCAATTGGACCATTCCCAGCCGGCACACCGTTAGCCTATATTTTTAGTCGAAATGCTACAACAGGAGCTGTCCTTTGTAACGATGTTATAGAGAACCATGGTCATTACTATGGCAGCGATTTGAGTAGTGAAGAAAAACGAACTTTGATTTACTGGTTAAAATTTCAGTAGATTTAAAAAATTCTAGTAGCTAGAGGGGCGGCCCTATTTGTCACATTCGAGCCGCCTCGTCGCTTCAAACTGAGAAACTCACTCTTCCCGTTCTGAGACATAAAATCCTTCGAAAATTCAGATTCTTAACTCTGCACCAAAATGATTCATGGCCACAAGATTGCTCATATAAATTGGTAAGAGGTATTTATGAAATCGAAAAACTTTTATCTTAAACTGACTTTACTACTAGTAGTTACCGCCATGATGACCGCGTGCGGGGCGAACAAAGGCTCAGCTAATAATTACGATTCATCGAGCCGATTGACCACGCCTGACCTTACTACTACCAATACAACGGATCGACCTCTGGCCTATTGCAATCAAGCCTCTAATTCGCAAATTGCGACAGCAACCTCGACCTATCAAGATGGCGAAACGATTTCACTCACTCGAATCAATCTTAAAATCACTAAGATTCCAGCTTATTTTTCGCAAAATCAAAATTACATCGAATTTCACAAATATATGGTGAGCTCAACTGGAAATAAAATCTGGGGTAGTGAGCGTTTAATGTTTAGTGTCTATTCGATAGCAGATGGAAAATCCTTAGCTAGCGGAAAAGAATTTCTTTACTGGACAGATTTACAGCGAGCAGCCCAATCTTTAGGAGTATCGACTCCCGAACAGTTTTTCAAAAAAGCACGAATAGTTATTGAACTTGATGATTCCACTGGCGACTACGATGTTGTATCCGCTTTTTATTACAACCAGGCAGACAACACAGTTGTAAGTCAGCTAGACAGTTTGATCCCAGTATTTGATGCCGATCCGGCTAAATATGCTGTAGAAAAAGACGGATCCTCACGACATTCTTCTTTACAAGCCCTGCATCCTTTTAAAGCGTACGCTTCGCAAGGATGGACATCACAAGTCTATCAAACTAAAGCGGCTGAATTCTGCAAACCAGTCTATACTGTTCAATAAATCAAAATCAATAAATCAGGATCAATAAATCAGATAATAAAATCTAGTGGCAGCCTGACTGCCGCTAGCCTATAAAATACGTTTTTTTGGTCGCCGGTAAGAACTAGATTTTGGATTATCAAACGACTCTTGCAAAAATCGAATCTGAGTTTCAACTAACAAACTAAAAACTTTCAACAAATTGTCATGCTGTCTAGATTCAATTTGAAAGCCTACGCTTGGCCCTAAAATCTGAATCGTTTGGTGAATGGCTTCAATCGTTGAATAACATTCCTTACGAGGCTGTTTTCGCACCCGAAACTGAGAAGGGGCCGCTGGTGTAAACCCAATTCTTGGCAGCGAGTGTAGATTTTGGCTTTGCCGGATCATTTTACGGGCGGTGGCCCAAGTGCCATCAATAACGAAAACGACAGGTGTCTTTCCTGGTCTAAATATCGATGAAATCAAAGGGGCTGACTGATCCGCAGAAATATCCATGGAGTTTTTCCCTGGATACAAAATTACCGGAGACAAAGTCGTATCATCTAAGATATCATTCACCCGTTCATTCAAGGAATAATCCTGTCCCACAATTAATTCTGATTCCTCCAAGCAAAGGTGGCTCATTCGACCGGTGGCAATTCGACGTCGTTCTTCTACGTGGTGAATTAATATTACAAATTTAATCTTAGGATCAAATCGCTCTATACACGAGCAATAGCAAACAGAATTGGGTTGTCGACAATTCCAACACAGCTCTCGGTAAATTTTTAAATTTTTTTCTAATTGCATTCTTCGCAATCGAAAGGATTCGATATCCATGGCTGTTAATGCGACGATTCTTGGGAAACTTCTTCAGCTTGCAGATTTTCACCCAACCGATAGCGATCCACCAAATTTTCATCATTTGTTGGAAATGAAAATAATAATGTGTGAACTTCAGAATTGTTTTCTTCCAGCGTCACACTCACATAATAAAAATCTCCAGTTTCTGTTTCCGTATATTCTTTGATAAAGGTCACAAACACGTTGCCATCATGGTCGGTTTTTCGCCAAATCTCATCTGGAGCTTCGATCGTGTCTTCGCGAGTTTCTAAAAAGTTTTTAAATGTTTCCAGTGGAATATCTTTTTCATATCGCAATTTAAGCATGGATTTAAAAAGCCCTATTGAAAGTTCATCATTTTCTAAAATCGAATCCCCTTCTAGACCAGCAAAGTGTTTGATTTCCATTTCGTGACTAAAAATCATTTCTCCGTCTTTAAACGGCTCGGCTGTGTCTTTAAACTTGGTCGGAAAATGAGATAATACAAATGTAGGGTTTCTCTCTTTAGTGGACAGAAAAACAATGGCCACATAGTCATAGATGAGTTTTTCTTTAACAATTGTTTTTACAAAAACATGGATGGGCGCTTTTTTAAAAAAGTCTTCCATCAGCCAAATTTCATCGGGGTCAGTCAAAGCCAGGTCCAAGCCGTCTTCAAGATCAATCTGCTCATCATCAGTGAAATCGTCAGGTCGACGTATAGTTTGATACAATTCTTCGATTCTTTGAATGGGCTCTTCAAAAAATTCAAAAACTTTCTCTTCAGAATCAAAAACCAAGTTCTTGTCTTCATCAATCACAAACAACTCCTGAATTTTTTTCTTTCCTCTATTCTTGGACTTCTTCATTTTTCTATCATCAACAGAATGACGGTGTAAGTCAACCAAGTCAGTTTTCAATTGAATTAATTCAAAACTCGCTTCAGCATTAAGGAAGACGAGTTGAAACCGTGCACGGAGGCAAAGTTTGTCAACAGAATCAAATAATTCCCCATTAAGCAAATCTAGCAAGCCAGACCCTAGTGTTTTTCAAGAACAAGCTCTTGAAAAAATGGAAGCGATTCTTAATCAGGCAGCAATGGGCATCCATCTGCTATTCGATAAGGCGACAATTACATCAGCATATAAAGAAGTAACAGACGAAAAGGATTTTTATGACTTTGAAAAAGTTAAAATGATTCAAGATGCGATGACAGAATTGATTGCTAAAAAATCTTATTTTGAAAAATTGGCTTTTCTGCAGTCTTTAGAAAAAGGCACTCTTGTTTTGTTAATTCGAGCCTATTTTCATATCGTCGAAAACAACGTCTTGGCCTCTCAACAAAAGCACTAGTACACGTTGAACCTAGAATAACAAATACCCGCGGGGTAGATTCAAAAAATGAATATCATCAAAACCCACCCGCGTTTATTTTCCTCTTTTTTGATTGGTTTGTCAGTGGTGCTAGTGGCGCCTTACCTAGGTATCACTTCAAAAATTACTCAAGC
>JAYTTH010000426.1:0-3940 GCA_043745515.1 Pseudobdellovibrionaceae bacterium
CTCCGGATCGCAGGAAAAAAAAGCTAAGATGGAAACCGACGCTGACAAGGACCACCCAAGTTCGGGTCGCAAAAAAGATAGAGTTCCTTCAATCACCTCGCATACCGAATACCTAAATGATGATAAAATTCGTGATGAATTTAGATGTCCTGCTGGGCAAACAAATCCATCCAGCATCGGGTTTACCCTCAAAGATGGCGGAAGCATCTTCACTGGAACAGCAAGATTTTCAAACGGCATTATGGCAGAAATTGCAGGTACTATGAGCGGAACTGATTTTTCAATTACAACTTATGGTACAAATGAAGGTAATGGCGCCTATAAAGGGCAAGGGTCCATGGCAGGAGCGCCAAACCAACTAATCCAAAGGCGCCTCCAGTCGGAGCTAGAATAGGTACTGAAGGCACCACAACGATTCAAGCCTTCATGGAAACCGATAGCAAAAGTAAAGATTATGGATCTTTAAAAACGTATCAGTACAGACAAGGAAGCAACTCAAATATCTTTGTTGATCTAAAAAAAATAGCACAAGATCTAAAAGCTAAACAAAAAAAATCCAAGAAAGCAGATGACGATGATGATGAAGATGAAGATTTGAGCATTTCGGAAAACCAACATGATCCTAACAACCGATACGAAGACTGGATTACGAATCACGGACTTAAGCTTCTACAATATCAGTCATGCTGTCCAAATAAAAATGTTCCAGCTTGTCGCAAAAAAATTAAAGCTGCAACAGAATCAGCAGAGCCTGAGCAAACCCGGCCACGGGGATCACTGCCAAAACCTTCAGGATTTAAGGACAAATCGCCTTTTGTAGGGCAAACCAGATAATTGACTTTGGAGTGTAGTCAATCGCCGAAGGTTTTTGCGTTCATGTAGGTTGTAGGTAAAGGCGCAGCTACGATCAACCCAAGGACTCTAAGGAGATTTATAATCAGGTCCCAAAATGGACAATTTCAGAACGATGGATCGATGAGTCAAAATATGAAATTGATTTCGATGCAAACAAATTAAATAAGAATTTTTCTAAAATAAAATCGTTTAAAATATCATGCGGTCCATCTCCAAAATTTGCCTGTATAGAAAACTAACTAGTAACAGACCAACTAAGTCGATTTTTCATAAAATTGAACTTGGTGCTTTCCTTTACGTCCGGGATGCAATTCAAATTGATAGGCGCAGTTTTTTGAACAGGTATCTTTTTTCCATTCCAATTTAAGGCAATCGTCGCAGATCAAAGCCGGTTCGTCGCAGCGTTTGCAGTCTACTTTTAGCATCGCCGGCTGTCCACAGTGCGGACAGAGTTTGTATGTTTGCGAGGGTTCAAGACTGGCTGTCAAGGCCACTCGATTGTCAAAAACAAAACATTCCCCTTTGAATTCTTGATTGGGTTTTTCTTCCATATATTTCAATATCCCGCCGTTGAGCTGAAAGACATTTTTATACCCGCGATCCTGAAGTTCTAATATTCCTTTTTCGCAGCGGATGCCACCGGTGCAAAAAATTAGGATCTTTTTTTCTTTCGGTATGGATTGAGCTTCAAAAAAACTTGGAAATTCTGTGAACTTTTCAATATCTGGATTAATCGCGCCTTTAAATGTTCCAATATTGTATTCGTACCAATTGCGCGTGTCGATCAGTACGAAATCGTTTTCATTTTTCAAGACGTGATCCCATTCGTCGAGTGACAAATGATGGTTAGGGCCTTTATCAGGGGTCCTCCCGGGAAGGCCCGCGGTTACGATTTCATCTCGGACTTTGATGCTAAATCTACGAAATGGAGCAACCAAAGACTGGGAATCCTTATAGTTTTCAATTTCAATTTTGAATTGCATTTGAAGCGCTGATTTAAACGCATTTAAATTGTGCATGGTATCGCCTGCGACAGTTGCATTAAGTCCTTCGTTACCTATTACGACAAGACCAAGTATTGAGTGAGTTTCTGCCAGAATCTTTAGCTGCGATTTAATGACTTCAAGGTCGGTTTGCGGGAAAAAATGATAAAACGTCGAGACAAAAAACATAAAGACTCCTTAGTCAGATGGGCTCCAAACCCACCGTAAAGATCGTATGGCTTCGTTTAGGACCTCGGGTGAAGGCCTAAACTCTTAAAACTTAACTAAAATAGTTCTCAATAAATGACAACGAAAAATAAATCAGATACGTTCTTTCCATGATAATAGATGCCGGTTCCCAGAAAGAAATACTCAGACGTCGTACTTTCGCCATTATTTCGCACCCTGATGCGGGTAAAACGACCTTAACAGAAAAACTACTTTATCATGGCGGCGTAATTCATGAAACAGGTGAAGTAAAAGGTAAGTCAGGAACAAAAGCGGTCACTTCGGATTGGATGGAACTTGAACGCCAAAAAGGGATTTCTATCACGTCCTCGGTTATGACCTTTGATTACAATGATCTTAGAATTAATCTTTTAGATACCCCCGGACACAAAGACTTTTCGGAAGATACCTATCGAGTGCTAATGGCTGTCGATTCGGCGGCCATGTTAATAGATGTCGCCAAAGGGGTTGAAGAGCGAACTAAAAAATTATATGAAGTCTGCCGGTATCGACAAATTCCTATATTTACTTTTGTAAACAAACTGGATCGGGAAGGCAAAGACCCGCTGACGCTGATTGATGAAGTGGAAAAAACGCTCGGCATGCAGTGCTATCCTGTGACTTGGCCCCTAGGAATAGGTCAACGATTCAAGGGTATTTTTAATCGTGTCTCTAAAGAGCTTATGTTTTATGACCAACGTCGCGAAGGCGATGAAACTGTGACGTATCCATTTGCCGGAATTGACGATCCTCGCATCGATGAATTTTTAGATCGCGAAACTGCTGCGCAAGTGCGTGAAGAATTGGAATTGATTGAATCGGCATTGCCTCCATTTGATGTGGACGCCTTTTTAAATGGCGAGATTTCTCCGGTGACATTTGGATCGGCCAAGCAAAATTTTGGTGTTGATACGTTTTTAAATTTTTTCTGTAGATATGCCCCTGGAGTCCAGCCACGAAAGCGCCGTGAAGGGACTGTAATGAGTCCTTTAGAGGACAATTTTACTGGGTTTGTTTTTAAAATTCAGGCCAATATGGATCGTCGACATCGTGACAGAGTCGCTTTTATAAGAATCTGCTCAGGTAAATTTGAACGCGGCATGAAGGTTCAGCATATGCGTCTTAAAAAAGAACTTCGATTGGCTTATTCCAATCAATTCGTGGCAGCTGATCGAGAAACCGTAGATGTCGCGTATGCGGGTGATATTGTCGGGGTCAACGATACAAATAATTTTTCTATTGGAGATTGCATTGCGGCCAATGGCCAAATTATTTACGAAGATATTCCTAAGTTTGCGCCCGAATTATTCACTAAGCTTTCTGTAAAAGACGCTTTGAAACGAACTAAAATGCAGGAAGCGCTTAAACATTTGGCTGAAGAAGGCGCGATTCAGTTGTTTATCGATCCTTTAGTGGGCATGCAGGATCCAATCGTAGGAGCCGTCGGGGAACTTCAATTTGAAGTTTTAGCGCATCGGCTGCAAGACGAGTACAATCTAGAAGTAAAATTAAATCGCCTTCCCTTTACTGTGGCCCGGTGGCCAAAAGACAAAAACGGCCAGGGAATTGCCAATCTAAAAGGCAACCTGCAAATCTATCGAGATGTGAATGAACAGCCCGTTATTTTGCTAGGGCAAGAATGGGATCTAAAATGGGCCGAGCGAGAAAATCCCGATATTGAGTTCGTAAGCTCAATAAGCCGTTCTCGGTAATTATTTAAAAGTGCACAACTGGAGCTGCTGTTTGCAAGGACTCGCCGGTGATGCATTTACCGAGATTAGACTTTACTGGCCGCTTGTTAAGCTCTGGGATACTGGCGATTGGAACCTGGAGCCGATCCAATGAACTCGAGGCGACTTTAGCTTCGTCTATAA
>JAYTTH010000427.1:0-3938 GCA_043745515.1 Pseudobdellovibrionaceae bacterium
TTATATTTTTAAATGAACGCGTGGTTGAATCGCATCGCTGGAGGTAATTATGAGTAAATTAGGACAGTTAAGTTTATTATTTTCAGGTTTGTCATTGGCGGCATTTGGAATCACTCGCTTTTTCATTCGCGAATGGTACCCATTTTACTGGGTTATGCTGGGAATGATTCTTTTATTTTTGGCGGCGGCTGTATTTTTTGATCGTAAATTCTATACAGAATTTTTTACGATGAAAACAACCAAACATGGCATGAATATGGGCGCCATGATTGTGCTAGTTTTTGTGCTATTGTTCCTGGTTAATTTTATAGGCGCCAGAAATATTAAAACATTTGATTTCTCACAGGCCCAGCGAAATACCTTATCTGAACAAAGCATTAAACTGCTGGATACTTTAACTGACGAGCTTAAAATTCGCTTTTTTTACCATGAAAAACAAGAAGGCGTTGAAGAAAACCGTAGGGCTTTTCGTGAATTAATTCGCAAATATCAAGATAAGACGAGCAAAATAAATCTTGAGTTTGTTGAAGTAAACGAGCGTCCAGATATTGCCGAAGAATATGGAATAAAACAGGGTAAGGGCATTGTTTTCATCGAATACAAAGGTAAAAAGCAAAGTATTGAAAAAATCGACGAACAGGAAATGACTCAGGCGTTGATTCGAGTTCTCAGCGACAAATCTAAGAAAATTTATTTTGTCGAAGGCCATGGGGAATTTTCATTATCCGATTCGACTAACCCAAAAGGGTTGGGGCGTTTGAAAACGGTCCTAGAGTCTAAAAACTACCAAGTGGTGAATTTAGCTTTGGCTCAGACTGGAAAAATCCCAGAAGACGCAGATGCGGTGGCTATAATCGGAGCCGATCAAAAATTTTTGGACCACGAAATCAAAGCTCTCTCTGATTTTTCCAGTGCCGGTGGAAACATGATCGTGGCGTTGGAGCCAAAAAATAAATCGGGCCTAGACGCTTGGATTAAAAGTTATGGTTTGGAAATGCAAAATGACTATTTAATAAGTGTCGCTAAATCGCCATTGCCAAAGGGTATTACGTTTGCGTTTACGTTTTCAGGAACCAGTGAAATTACAAAATCATTTCCAAAAAATCAGGTTGCCTTATTTTTTCTACCTCAATCTATTAAAAAATCGTCTGCAGCGCCGGCTACGTTAACGTACGACGAATTAGTAAAGGTTGGTCCTGCGGTTGCTTTGGTGGATTTGAAATCCCCAATGCCGACGGATGAAGGCGTTTATTCATCCGTTTATTACATAAAGGGAAAACTAAAAGCGGACGACAAAAAAGATTTGCAGCTAATTGTTTACGGCGACGCTGATTTATTCACGAACGATTTATTGGATGCTAATTTAAACAAGGACCTGGTTTCTAATTCGTTTTCACAATTGGCTAAAGACGATAATTTGATCAGCATCAGTCCAAAAGAATTGTCTAAAACAGAAATAGATCCGTCACAAACGATGCAGGCCTTGTTTTATTTTGGCATAGTGATTCCCATTCCGTTTTTGATGCTGATTTCTGCAATTCTAATCTGGTATCGCAGGAGAAACGCCTAATGAAGAATCGAGGTACATGGATTCTGTTTGGTGCGGTCGTGCTTTTGTCTGCCTATGCCTATTTTGGTGAATACAAAGGCAAAGAAAAAGACAAAGCTAGCAAGGAATTAAAATCCGTTATATTAAAAGATATAAAACAAGATCAAATAAGCTCGATCGAAGTAAATACCCAGGATCAAAAAATAGTGCTGAATCGATCAACCGACGGCTGGAATTTATCCTCGCCGGTGGCTGATTCTGCCGATAACGCAGAAATCGACAATTGGTTAAAACAACTGACTGAAGAAAAGTCTTTGTCCATTGCTGTCGAAGGCGCTGAAATTAAATGGCAGTATTTCGGTTTTGATAAAGCACCTAAATCGATAACGATAAAAACGACTTCCAACCAGCAAATAAGCGTTGAAGTGTCGGGTAAAAAGAATTTTGAAGGGAATAGCTTCATTCGATATACAGGTCAAAATCAAGTCCTAGTCGCTGGATCGTCTTGGTCTGAACATGTAGGCAAAAAAATAATAGACCTAAGGAATAAAAAGATTTTTAGGCATCAAATTTCTAATATTCAAAGCATTCAGATCAAGAATAAAAAAAATACGGTCGAAATTGGTAACAAAGAAGCAAAATGGCTCAGTTCAAATCAGCCAACATGGACATTGGATCAAAACGGGGTGCGTGATTTGATTACCAAAATTAGTGATATAAAAGCGATTGATTTTGTGGCGGAAAAAGACAAATTCGAATCCACAAAAAAAGAATTGAAATTGGGCACAAGCGAAGCCAGCGTGTCTGTTAAACTGGCTGATGGGGACTGGTCGGCATCCTTTTATCAGATGAAGGACAAGACTCTTTATGTCGAAGTTCCTAAAGCACAAATGCTGGTCAAAGTGGCTGGTGACGTATTTGACAAGGTCAGCAAGCTGAGCTTGATTGATTTGCGCGACTATCGACTGCCTTTTGGCGGTTTTGATAAAACAAAAGTCGAAAAGCTTTCCTATGAAACGTCGCTAAAGAAAGCAAGTTTAGAAAAAAAGAATTCAATTTGGCAACTTGAACCAGTGGATTCTATCAATGAAGTCCAGCAGGAAAAAGTAAATAGTCTTTTAGATGTAATTAAGAATTTAGTGGCAAAGCAATACTTGGCAAAATCAGAAATTAAAAAAGATTTTGGAAAACAAAAGGTTGTATTTAAAGATTCAAACGATAAGCCCTATTTCGAACTTTTGTTTTCAGATTCTGAAAAAAAGAAGTTTAATAATGAAGAAAAATCTGTACGAATTGCAAAGACAAATTTGTACGACGAAGCTTTTATCATTGATGAATCTGAATTTGAAAAATTAAATTTGAACGACGTAGTTAGGGTTAAAGTACCTGATGAAAGCAAAACCAAGCCTGTGGAGACTAAAAAAGAAGACACTCATGGTAAGTGAGGTTAGGATTTCGTCCCCTACACGCGTTGATTTAGCCGGGGGTACGCTCGACATGTGGCCTCTTTACAGTTTTCTAGGCGGGGCCACAACAGTGAACGTTGCGATCGACGTGTATTCGCAGGTTGAACTTTATAAAAATGATGTTCACCAAATCCATATTGAATCAAAAGATTTAAATTATTCTAGGACATTCGCTGATTTAAAGTCTTTGCTAGACTGCGAGGATCCTCAGTTGTCCCTTTACAAGCCAGTACTAAATTATTTTAAACCCAAAATTGGTTTTCGTTTAATGACAGCGTCCCAAAGTCCCGTCGGTGCTGGTTTGGGAGGAAGCTCTAGTTTAGTCATCTCGATGATGAAAGCATTCTACAAATTATTGAATGAATCGCTTCCCTCAAGTCATGATGTAGTTCAGGTGGCCCATAATATCGAAGCTCAAATTTTAAATACTCCCACCGGCACGCAAGACTATTACCCAGCATTCAGCGGCGGAATTAATATTTTGAATTACCGATTTCAAGGTATTCAGCAAACAATAGTTCCAGTAAATAAATCGCCGTTAAAGGATCATTTTTTACTAGTTTATACCGGCAAAGCCCACCATTCGGGAATTAACAATTTTGAAGTATTAAAATCGGCCGTGGCCAAAGACTTAAAAGTATTAAGTGCCCTAAAGTGCCTAAAAGAAGTCGCTGACAGAACTGCCGAATGTTGCCTCTTAGGCCAGTGGTCAAAGCTTCCCGAAATCTTTGAAGCCGAATATAAATATAGAACTCAACTTACTGAGCACTTTTCAAGTCCAGAAATACGACAGATCAAAGATATTTCACATAAAATCGGAGATTCCCAAGTAAAAATATGCGGTGCGGGCGGCGGCGGTTGCGTTCTTGTCTGGACAGCTCCTGACGCCAGAACTAGAATTGTAAAAGAATGTCAAACGCAGG
>JAYTTH010000428.1:0-3924 GCA_043745515.1 Pseudobdellovibrionaceae bacterium
TTTCTTTGGAGGTCCCTTGCATGAGCCCACCATAAGAGATTCGACTCTTTTTCTCAATCTATAAGTCCGAGAATTTAGCCGGCAGCGTTAGAAGCACTATCGCTCCTTTTATGCATTTAGAAAACTTTGGTAAACCTCAATGTTTCTAAGCACTAGCGATCTATGCTGAGACGTTCAACAACGTCGATAGTCGGGTCTTTTTTTGTCTTGGTAAACTGATATTTTATTACGATCAGATTCTTGCCTTTTTTCAAAGGAATTGCGTCCGTTTTAGATTGGGAATTGTTTAATGCAAAAAGAGTAGCAGTGAAACCGTTACTCTCATTTTCTACAACGATCTGTTTTGGAAATTCTTTGTCACACTTCTTCATATTTAAAATTATGGAATCTAAATTTTCAGAGCCTTTGCGGTTAAAAAATTGATCTGAATTTTTGCAACTCAATCCAAATTTCCAATCTCGTTCTGAAAATTTTCTATCAGTAAGAAGCTTGGCCGATGATGGTAAAGCTATTTGAGGGCTGGTAGCGGCGGGTGCCCGCAGTTGCGTTGCCTGACTTACAAGAACGTTTGTCACAGGCATCTGAAAAAAATACTGATAAAACAGAATTCCTGACAAGGCGAAAAAAAGGAGACCATTCGATAACACAAAACGCATGCCTTTTTATCGGCAGTTTTTTGACAGGATTAAGAGCTAACTTGCCCTAGCAAAGGCCTGCTCCGGATGGTTTCTCTGGTACTAAGACTAGGGCAATTTACTTTTTATCGATCGAAATAGCGAATTTTTTGACGCCTGCAGATTTAACCGTGTCCATTATTCCAACTACACGACCATGCGCAACGTCTTTGTCGGCCGAAATGACAGCCTGGACTTCGGGATTGCTTTCTGATAAATCTTTCGCCTTTTTAGCAATGGCGGCTTCATCAACAAAACTTCCATTTAAATTAAGCCGACCATCTGCTGTGATCGCAATATTTAATTGCCCGGCTTGAGTTTTGTCTCCGGAGGCGGCCTTAGGCAAATTGACATTGATTGAAGGCTTCATAAACATAGGCGCAGTCACCATGAAAATAATTAACACCACTAAAACAATATCTACCAGTGGAACTACGTTGATTTCTGATAACGGCTCTTCGTCAGTAAAATTAACTGCCATTATAAACCTTTTTTCTTGCTGTAACTAAGACCTAATTCTTTTACAGATTCCATACTTTGCAAAATGGATTTTACCTGTTTCCCAAAATAGTTATAAGCAATAACAGCTGGAATGGCGACAAAAAGACCCGCCGCTGTGGCTACTAG
Organism: Pseudobdellovibrionaceae bacterium; assembly: GCA_043745515.1. Lineage (GTDB taxonomy): Bacteria > Bdellovibrionota > Bdellovibrionia > Bdellovibrionales > Bdellovibrionaceae > UBA2316. The sequence continues at coordinate 1,302 of JAYTTH010000428.1, forward strand.
GGCACTTGAAATTCCTGCCATCACCGTTTGCTGACCCGCTTCGGAGGATTGGGCTAAATCGTTAAACGCTTTCATAATTCCCAGGACCGTTCCCAATAGTCCCAAATAAGGCGCATTGGATCCAACCGTTGCCAAAAAACCCAGAAATCGATCTAGCTCTGGTTTGACTGTCAAAATGTTAGTATTAAAAAATTCTTCTAGTCCCTTTGACCCTGCTTCTTTAATATGTTTCAAAGCGTAATTAGCCATTCTACCTTCAAAAGATAAGGGATCGCGGGCTAAATCTTCAAAAAATTCAGTTTGATGATTTTGCAATGAGTTTTTAATTTGAAGACGAACCCGTTTGGTTTCGCTGTGAACTTTTCGTAAATTAAAAAATCTCTCTAAAATCATTCCTAAACTTAAGAAACTCAAAAGAATAAGAATGTACAACAAGGCTTGATCGACGACATTGGCGATTGCAAAAATCTTTTCTATCAACACTCACTACCTTCTTTCTAAATGCATTTATTATTGCGTTCTATTGATTGCCTATTTCCTAACCCGGCTTTAAAGTCATTCTGTCGAGGTCAATCTTTATGGTCAAGGTGATTTTACCTTTTATAGCCGTCTTCTTACTCGTGTCTTGCAAGAAGCCATCACGCCCAAATTATATAGTAATAGCGACTGAAAAATTGAACAGCAAAGCCATTAATTGTCACGAGTCTGATGTATTTTCAAAAAGATCTGGCTTTGAAATCCTTTGTTCAGAATTTTATCGTTTCACCCAAACCTACACCACGTCGGTTCAATCGTTGCCAGCTTTTGCTTCGTTGCTGACTGGACTTTACCCTTACAGTCACAATGTCCGCTTTAACTCTCACAGCAATTTAACTCCAGAGTTTAAAACATTTCCCGAACTGGCTTTTGAACAGGGTTTCAAAACAATCTTTGTTTCCAGTTCCCCTCCATTTATTAGAAAAGCCGGCATCTCGCAAGGATTTGAAGTTTTTGACGATTTAATTCAGGCCGAAGACGGAAATCGCAATTTTAGGGACTCGTTTCAATTAATGCTCAACTATATTAAAGAGCCCGATACGGGGCCATTTGTTGCGGTACTTCAGCTTGGAGATTTAAAATACACCTTTAAAGAGACTCAGACAGATCTTGGTGAAGTTAGAAATCTATCTTTTGATAGTCAGCTAGAATCGCTCGATGAAAAATTATTTTTCTTTTTTCAAGAGTTGAAAAAGACAGATAATTGGGACAACACAAAAATTATTCTAACTGGGTTGAACGGTCATCTTACCTCTGATTACCAAGATGACCCAAGTGCTATCAATTTAAATAGTGCCAATTCGCAAGTGGGATTTTTCTTTAAGGATACTAAAAATAATAAAATTAATTCAAAGCCCAATTCCATCGGCACAGTCTTGTCCTTAAAAGATATTGGACAAATGCTTATTGCAAGTTTTATGTCTAAATCAGGGACTGATTCCAATTTTGAAAATTTTAGCGAAACCGCTCTTGAAGACCAAAAAAAGCAAAATTCTGAATTAATAGTTATAGAATCCGGGTGGCCTAAATGGAACCAAGTGGGTTCAATTCGATCTGCCGTATTAGATAATTCCTATTTATTTATAAATGATGCCGATCCAAAACTTTTCAACAAGCTAACCGATAACTTAGAGAAATCCCCGCAACTAATTAATGGATCTACTAAAGCTCAAGTCGATAATTATTTGCAAGTTTTAGAATCCAAAAACTTTGCCCCTTTTGAACGGACCCCACCTCTGAATAGACTCTTTAAAGATTTGGCAGCGCTGGAAAGCAAACAAATTTTAAACGACACTTCGTCTGAGTTTTTTGACTTTCAATATGTTTTGAATAAAAACTTAGAGCTTTCGGCAGCCGAAACTAAACTTTTAATTTCCAAATACAATTTGACAGAAAACCCTTGTTTTGCTTTTTTTAGCAAAGCTTTGCAAAATGAATTTCAAAAAAAATGTAAGAGCAAAAAAGCCCAATTTCTTTTTAATCAATATATTCTGAAACAGCCGTCTGATAAGGATTTACGACTCTATTTTCAAAAAAATACAGTTGCCTTTAATATACTTAAAAAAATCAATATTGAAAATGCACGCCTTGGATTGGATTATATTCCCACAACCAATTTGAAGATTGGAACAATACAGAATTATTTGTATCAATCCTTAAAATCGATCATTGCCATCCAAAATGGAGAATCCGGATCTAATTGAATTTGAGTTTTCAGCAAATGATCCATATTAAAATCGTTCGCAGTGGAAGCCCAGATATCTTTGTACAGACAAGATTCGCTAAATAATAAAATTTTTTGAGATGAATCCACCGAAATTTCGCCAAGCTGAAAATGACAATGAAGCTCGGTGCCCAAATACTGCTGCGGCAGCGGCAAAGCATTTGCCGTTTGCGAATGACTCAATGGCACAGAGACACTTAGGGGAATCAATCGATCTTTAAATAAAAATAAATTGGGAGTGCCCACTTGAACCCAACTTACTTTTCTATCTTTTCTATACAAAATCGTCAATTCGTAGCAGGATTTATAGGAATCTCGATTTTCACCTCGATAAACTAAATCATTTATTAAAAGAGTGCACAT
>JAYTTH010000429.1:0-14774 GCA_043745515.1 Pseudobdellovibrionaceae bacterium
AGGATTTATGAGTGCGAGTTCTGATGAGCGTCAACTGATTTCGGAAACAGAACTTATTGTAGAAGTTCGAAATTTAGCAGAAAAAATATACAAGGATACTTTGCGAAATAAATCCTTGGCTGGAAAATGGTTAGAGCATAGAATCGATAAATATGAAGAATCCGTAAAAAGTTTCAACCAGTCTTTCTCTAAATTGAATTTTCTTATCAACGATCTTTATTTTAGGGCAATTTTAGCGAAATTCAACGAAGCTCATCAGTCGAAAGATCCTCGTGCTATCGATTACAGTGCTTTACAATCCGATAAAAGTAGGATCGATCAAAACTACAATCTTGAGAATCTGAACACCAAAGTTATGGCAATGTTAACTGGTGCTGGCTTAGTTAAAAATCAATGTGAAGACTTGGGTAATTTAGAAATTGACGCCAAAAATGCGAGTAAACTATTAAATTCAGCCTACTATTTTTGCGCTCAGCTACAAAAAAATGGCGTTAAAAGACTAAGCATCGACTTAGATGGCTATATAGTTTCAAAATGCTGGGGAAAAATTGGACTGATTGATGACGATTCGACGTCTGGGTTGGCCGCCATTGAAAAATCATCTCACCAAAGGTTTGGAATTAATCGTCGACTAGAGATTGTTCAATCAAGAATCGCTGAACTTAAATGTGTAGAGAGTAATAAAAAGCCATTGAATTCAGTTTTAGAGTAAATCAATTAGCATTTTTGCGATGTTTTTTGAATGAATTGTTTCTATCCCTTCAAAACCGGGGCTTGGATTTATTTCTAAAAACATAGGCCCGCTAGCCGAGCGTAGAAAATCTATACCCGAGTATGTGAGTTCAGAATTTTCATGAATAAACTTACAATAATCGTTCTCTTTCTGAGTTAATTTAGTTTCGTAGGCTAGCCCCCCTTGGTGCAAATTGCTTTGGTACGATTGTGAGTTTCTTCGTTCCATAGGAAAGGAAACGTCTTGGATGTGAAAGCTGCGAACATCGTAACCTAAGCTTTCTTGAACGCATATTTGAACTATCCATCTTTGCAGGTGCACTTGAATCAAGGACAGTGGTTTCCTTAAACTGCTTTCAAATTCGCTTTTGAAATAATTTACTTCTAAAGGGCAGGCAGAATTGAAATCTTTAGCATCGTTACTAAGGATTTCAAAAAAGTTATAAAAATCATTTACAAAAAAGACATCTTTTCCTTGGCTGGAAAAGCGTTTTTTTATCACAAATGGAATTCCAAATTGAATCTGAATTGTTTCAAATATTTCTTCGTAGTGCATCGACAAAGAACCATCTAAACCAATCTGTCGAATACTTGGGATAAAATGCGAAATTAAGTCTGTTTGCGGGATAGGAATTTTCAATTTCTGCCACTTTTTGGCTGTAATCCATTTGTCTCTTGCTTCGAAAAAACGACTAGGCTTGTTAATGATTTTTGGCGGCAGCTCGATCAGGCGACTGTGGGTTTTCCAAAAATTGAAATCACCCTGGCGATATAAAATAGGAGGGCATTTCGTTGGGTCAGTCTTGTTTTGAGACAAATGTTCAGAAAGATCCTCTGGACTTATCAGCAAACCTTTCAATTTGTGTCGATCTATTTCGTCTTGAAAACGCCGCGCTGAATACAGTGTAGGTATTCGGTTCAAAATTAAAAAATCGAAGTCTAGGGGAGTTTCATTCATAGGCGGAATCGAGTATAATTTAAGGAAATGGAAAGCGCAAAAAAAATAGTAAAAGCAAAAAGTGAGGGTCGAGACGAAATTCAATGCGAATCCTCTGGAGACCAAAATAAAGTTACCTTTATAGGCTGTTTTGAATTCACTCAACTCGTAAAAAACTATCGTGGCCAACACGGCAACGATGTTTTTAAATGGCCTGCGCCAATCGGAAAGTCCCATTCAGAAATGCTTCTTCGCGAGTTCGTCCTAAAACTAAATGAAAAATGGGAATACCCATACAAAGACGAAGAAATCTGCCACTGTCGCCATGTAAAAACCAAAACCGTCGATCAAGCCATTCTTAACGGCGCTCACACTCATGAACTGGCCATGCAATGGACGGGCTGTTCTACGGCCTGCGGCACTTGCAAACCTGACGTCGAAAAAATAATAAAATATCGTTTGGGCTAAATCAAAGACTTGGGCTCAACTATATAAGTCTAGTTGTTTCTACGTTCATGATTCCTTCATGAATGGGATGCAAAAATGGCGGAACTTCTTCATGGGGCAACACAGTACAGTACATTCCGTATGTTTGTTCCGCCGAAATCCACCCAAGAGGCGGCTTTAAACTTATATTTTTGCGATCCCGAACATAAACCAGAAATTCGTTGTCTCGGGCCTCTTCAAAGGCTTTCCAAAGTAAACTATGAAATACATCAGGATGATCCACGTATATATGATTTAAACTTCGAAAATTCAATGCTGCTTCGATTTTAATTCTATGAAATGGTTTTGTCAGCGTTCGGCACCAGGAAAATAATTTTCCAAATTTTAAAAACTGTCTAAAATTATGGGCCCGTAAAGTATAGCGCAAAGGTATGTAGTCTTGAACGCCGGCGCTGGACCATGAACTTAAAATTCCTACAATATTGTCCTTGGCATCAAAAGCTATAAAAAAATCTTCCCAGGACAGAGACGTCCAACGTTCCATCATTTCTACAAAACTATCGCGGTCGTAGTACAAGCTAAATGAGGACTCTTGATTTTTTTTCATCAAGTAGTTTAAATACAAGTCTGCCTGGTTCGGATTACCACGTCTGATTTTTAAACTTGAATCGGGTGGGTATGTAAACGGAAATTGTCCGTGCAGCGATACCAAATCAAACTTTCGATACAGAAAATAACGCGGCAAAAATCTCTTCTGCGATCGGGGTCGCGTGAACGTGTTCAATGCGACAACTTCGTTCATATTCAACATAGTTAAAAAATAATCAATATTGAATAGGTTTCGAACTTCAACAAAAACACTTTTGGTGTGTTCTGTCCAAGACAAAATAGCCCGACGATCAGATGAAATTCGCAAGTCTCTAGACCAAGCAATCCGGGTCTGTTTGCCTTCAATCATGACAGTTTCGATGATAAAACTTACGTGGCCCATTATATTAGTAGATTTGTCGTCTCGTAAAATATAGGAAACATATTTGTCAGATTGCAAATTGTAATATTTAAAAAAATCGCGTCCTCGATCTAGTTTTAACTGGATCATATTTTCCAAAGGGAACCGGCTGTAAAATTCAAGCAATTCTTCATTGTGAGATTCTTGTGCTAGTTCAAGATGCATATTTTTAGACTTCTTTATCCCAGATCATTTCTGGATGTTTTGATTTCATATTAAACCAACGTGAATATACAAAAAGCAAATCACTAAGTCTGTTTAAATAAACTAGCACAGGCTTAAGAAGCTTCAGTTCGCTATCAAAGGTGGCAATAATTTCAGCAGTGCGACGTTCTGCCCTTCGGCACAAGGTTCGTGCAAATTGACAATGACTGCTTGCTGCCGAACCCGAGGGTAGAATAAAATTTTTAAGCTCGGGCAATTCGGAATCCAATTGGTCAATTTTTTTTTCAAGGAGTTCAATGTGATTTGATTCTATATTGGGCAAGATTTTAAAGGTCTCTGAATCGCTGCACGCGAGCAAGCTGCCAACTCGGAAAAGGTGATTTTGAATACGAGCTAAAAAATCAGACTCCATTTTCATTTCTGTCGCATGAAGACGCACGACGCCTAAATAGGAATTTAACTCGTCAACTGTTCCATAGCCATCGACTCGTAAATCGAATTTTTCAACACAGGCACCATCAACCAGCCGAGTCGTGCCCGTGTCGCCTGTGCGAGTATAAATTTTTGATTTTTTATTTGTTTCCGTCATGCTAGCTTTATTGTGACAAGGAGGCTCGATTGAGTCAAAAACCTTTTTTTGTAACGATTCCTCATTCGGGGGAAAAAATCCCAGACCTTACGCCTTGGTTGAACAATCTTGAAGAGCCGACGCTCATGAGGGATGTGGATAGATTTGTCGATGTTCTCTACAAAGAGAGCCTTGATGATTTAGCCATACCGTTTGTTAAAACAGACTGGCATCGATACGCAGTGGACTTGAATCGCTTGCCCTCGGATATAGATAAATCGTCTGTGAAAGAAGCGGAAAATGACAAAGGATTTGAGCGAGGATTTCATTGGTCTGTAACGACCTTTAAAGAAAAATTGATTCAGCAGCCGATGTCGATTGACACGCATGCCAAACTCAAAGATCTCATTTACGAACCGTTTCACGCCTCGGTCCGCGCACTTTACGCAGACTTAAGAGTAAAAACTAAAAAACATACTATTTATCACCTTGATTTACATTCCATGCCGTCCCTTGGAACACCCATGCATTTGGATCCCGGTGAAAAGCGAGCTGACATTGTTATTTCAGACTCAAATCAAAAAAGTTGCTCTCTGGCCTTTCGAGATTTGGTCATCGCAGCTTATGTGGCCTCGGGATTTAAGGTTGGCTACAATTGGCCTTACAAAGGAGGGCGACTGACAGAAGAATATGGCAAGCCTCAGGAAGGACAGCAAGTACTTCAAGTTGAGATGAATCGTGGGTTATATATGAATGAGGAAACTAAGAAGCTAAATCCAGACTATCAAAAAGTTTCACAGAAATTGAAAAATGCTCTGGGCTACATTATAGCCAATTTATCTTGAAAATATTAGACTTAGCGATAGTTTGAACGCTATAATATAGGAACCCAATGCCTAAAAAAGTTTTAAAATTTCTATCGTCATTAAAATTAGCGGTCATGGTCATTTGCAGTATTGCCACGATCACAGCAATTGGAACTTTTGTTGAAGCCAAGTATGACGCTACGGCCGCCAAAAAACTGGTTTATGATTCAATCTACATGTCGATTATCATGGGTGTTTTCGCTACTAATTTAATAGCCGTGATAGTGGATAGATTTCCCTGGAAATTAAGACATATTTCATTTATTTGCGCCCATGTTGGAATTTTATGTATAATGACTGGGCAATTTGTGACAAATCAGTTTGGAATTGATGGCAGTATGCGAGTGGGAATTGGCGATGAAAATCGTTTTGTAAGTCTGCCAAATACTGATATTACAGTGTATTCTTCATTTGATGGAAATAATTATTCTAAGATCTATGAAAAAGAAGTAGATTTTTTTAGAAACCCGCCCAGCATCGAAAAGCCTTTTGAGATTTACAAAGAGCAAACCGGAATTAAATTCACGAACTATTATAGGTACGCATTGTCCAGTCGTGAAACTATTCCTTCGGAAAACCCTCAGCTAGGATCTGGACTGCGATTTCAGCTCAGTAACGGTATGGCTAATTTTATTGAATGGATGGTTCAACGGCACCCCACACACCTTGTCAGTATGGATTTGGGTCCGCTTAAAATTCATTTTGGCTCGATTCCGCCGACAGGGACTGGCGTAAATGAGATATATTTATTGGCGGACGGAAAAAAAATTAAATACGCTTTATTTTCTAAAGAAGGATTGGATCCAGTAAAAGAAGGCACGGTCGAAGAAGGCCAGTCTATTCAAACCCCGTGGATGAAATTAGAACTCAGAATTTTGCGCTATTTGGAAAAAGCGGAAGAACGCTGGAAAGTCGAGCCGCGCGAGCAGCCCACACCATTGACCTCGGAAGCTGTCCAAGTGGAATTTCAAGGTAAAAAAAGCTGGATGTTGCTAAACGATACCGTGAAGTTTTTTGCTGACAACGCGGTTTATTTTGTTAGCTATGGAAATCGTCGCTTTGATATAGGATTTCCGATTTTTTTAAATGAATTTCATATGGAAAAATACCAGGGAACAACTCGCGCAATGAGCTATCGATCCATCGTCACCGTTCAGGGCGTTGGTGAGCAAGAAATTTCCATGAATGAACCGCTGAAACACAATGGGATGACAGTGTATCAAGCCAGCTTTCAAGACGGCCCTATGGGGCAACCGGTCGCTTCTGTGTTTTCAATTAACAAAGACCCCGGCCGCTGGCTAAAATATTTAGGATCCTTAATTATGACTTTGGGAATAATATTTCTATTTTACTTTCGGCATCTAGGAACACGATCGTCCGCGTCGGCGGCAACAAAAAACTCTTAAGGAGTCTGTATGAAAATTCTAATAATAGGAGTTTTGTTTTTAGCGAGCGTGTTTTCAAATGGCGCGATTGCCGGTTATTTGAAAGAGGGTGATGCTCTGAGAGCCCTTCCTGTGCAGGCCGATGGCCGAGTTAAACCGTTCGATAGTTTTGCAAGGGAAATGCTTTCTTTAGTTTATGGCAAGCAAAGATACGAATCACGGGAAGCTTACGAAATCATTTTGACATGGATGTTGGCACCGCAAACCTGGCAAGCAAAAGAGCTATTTGAAGTTCGTAATTTTGAAGTTTTGAGTCGGATGGGTTTGGATGCTCAAAAAAGATATTACCGCGGCGATGAATTATTTGCGAATTCCAAATTTGGGGATTTACGAGCTGAATTGGCTTCAAAGCGCGAATCAAAAGAGAAATTAACTCCTTATTTTCAAGCCTTACAACGTCTTGAAAATCAGTTTTTCATTTTTAGCGAAATTGCCTCAGGTCGTATGATTCGACTGGTCCCTCCAAAAGAAGGAGACGCTTGGTTGCCGATTGCCGACCTTCAAGGGGACGCTCAAGAAAAGTTTTTAGAAATGACTAAGGGTTTTATTTCAATTATCGCTTCAGCAACAGAAGGAAAAGATCCTTCAGAGATTGCGGAATTAAAAAAAGCTCTAGATCAAAAAGTAGCGGCCTTTGAAGATGTCGCAAGGCAAGCCAATCCAAGCAAGTATCCTGAAGACACAAAAATTCAAGTTGAGATTAATTATAATTTGTATCACCCGTTTATGTGGGCCTACGCCTTATATTTGCTAGGGGCCGTATTTGTTTTATTTTCGTGGATTACTAGTAAACATTGGGTCATGACACCAGCGTGGGCCTTGGTAATTTCTGGATTTTTAATGCACACGTTTGGTTTTGGAATTCGCTGCTATTTAATGGGCCGTCCTCCGGTGACAAATATGTACGAAACGGTTGTTTGGGTCGCCTGGGGCAGTTTAGTTTTTTCGGCCATACTTGAAAAAATCTATAAATTTAAATTTATTATCATGGCGGGTGCAATTGTGTCTTCGTTCGCCTTGATAGTAGCGGACTCGGCACCTGTGTTTTTAGACCCCTCCTTGCAGCCGCTCGAACCTGTGCTAAGAAGCAACTATTGGTTAACTATTCATGTAATGACAATCACAATTAGCTACGCTGCGTTTTTCTTGGCATTCGCACTAGGAGATATAGGTCTTATTTATTTTTTAAAAGGTGAAGATAAAAATAAAGACAAAGTTAAAGCCATAGTAATGTCTGTCTATCGGGCGATGCAGATCGGGATCGTGTTTCTTGCGCCCGGAATAATTTTAGGCGGTATTTGGGCAGATTATTCGTGGGGCCGTTTTTGGGGCTGGGACCCAAAAGAAACGTGGGCATTAATTGCTTTGCTTGGCTACTTAGCAGTGATTCATGGCCGTCTAGTGGGCTGGCTAAAAGATTTTGGGATGGTCGCTTCGGGAGTTTTGACCTTCTCGCTGGTTATAATGGCTTGGTACGGTGTTAACTTTGTGCTGGGCGCAGGCCTTCATTCTTATGGATTTGGTGCCGGCGGTATTGAATACGTCGGTGGATTTGTGCTCGCCCATTTATTGCTAGTAGTGTACGTGGCAACGGTTCGAAATGGTCGACTGAAGTCAGTTAAGGCTTAATAAGTTTATCGACTAGCTATGCGGCAAACGCGTTTAGCAACATAAGGATCGTAGTCACGATTTATAACATTGGCAAAGCACGCCGATTCCGTAGTGGTAGCAGAGACGCAAATGTCTTTGGCCAATTCTAAAGAATGATATTTTTTTATAATAACATCCGAGCATGCCCATTGTGAGGGATTTAATGATTGGCAATATTGGGTCTGTTTTAATGATGAAATACCAGCGCGTGACAGTTCGTTTCTGCAGATTTGATTCTGAGAAGTTGCAGTCGAAGGCTTTACAATTGCATTCGTAGACTGTGCAGTAAAACTAAATAACAACAGAACGTAAGTTAACACATTGAACCCCAAAAAAATACGACCTCAGAAAAAGAGTGAGTTCACTTAAAACTCACTCTCGCTTGTCTCACACAATATCTAGTAACGGCAGCGATTTTTCGCTGATGAAGGACTCTGGCCTTTGTTCATGCGGCTTCGGATGCATTGAACTTCAGAACTGCTGACTGACCGACAAGTGGATTGAATATAAGATGGGCTATACCCACGGCCTAAAACTAAATCTACGCAGTCTAATTCAGAATAGCTGTTGATGTCTTGGCAATTTTGTCGTGCTGAACTTTGGCCGTAGCCATTGCTCACAACTTTTCCTACGCACGCGTAATTGCTGCCGCCGCCGTGTCCAGGATTTGGATACGAAGGAGATCCGCCAGTTTCATCACAAGTGAACGTTGGACACGAATATTCAGTGTAGCCATATTCGCGACGTAGTCTGTTCATTTCACTGTTCGATAAATTTGATCCCATTTTTCGACCGTCAATGTACAAGCGTCCGCTTTCAGCTGTGTAAGAAATTTTTCCTACAGAGCAGCCGTTTTGACGCGAGTACTGATCAACCGTTGTGAAAAACTGATTCCACTGGATGGTTTCGCCAGTGTAATTTCCATTTCTGCGAACGCTGCAGTTTGCCTGTGGTGTTGGCTCTGCAAGAACTGTGTTCACCGCAAGTAAACACGAAGAAAGCAATAATGATGCTATGATAGATTTCATAGAATCCCCCTTTGTATTGTTTGTTTTCGAAGCGAAATGCTAAAAATCCCACCCCGAGATTTATGTTGCTCGACGAGAATTAGCACAGGAGGTGGACTTGCCCAACTGTAAATCTTTTTGACAGGTAATTTTTAGTGTTAAGATTTCGTTGGGAAAACAGGCGGCAGTAATGGCAAACCTAAGTGATGGAATTTTGTAGTTTGTTTCGCGACTCCGATTTTTTTGATCATTGAAAATATTATAACTCTTGGCGGCAGGTCCAACATATCTATAAAAAGCTGATTTTCTAGATGCCAAGATCGCAGATTGCGTTTGTGAATTGTGGTCGAGGCGGCGATAGCTCAAACGGAAACGGGCAGGCAGATGCTCGAGCCGTTGTTACTGAGGTAGATGCTTTCAACCCTCCATCGGGTGACTTGGTTCAAGGAGTCACTGCCCTAGAGGGGTGGGAACCTCTGCGGCTATTGCCCGCTCCAGTTAATATCGATGGCGGCTGGACAGATTCGGTTACTGTGAATTCAAAAGGAAATTGTGTTTATTTTGCTTACTCAAAAGTTGATTTTTCTAAGCGGTATTATAGCCAAGTTACAGAATTCAGTGGGCCCTTGCGAACTGGCATGGTTGGCGATGAATTTCGTATTTTTTATGCTGAACTAACTGCCAGTGGTTGGACGGTCAAATACCATCCGATCAATAGTTCAAATCTAGATTTCGTATAGGCGTCGACTGCTATTAATGCGAGCGAAGACATTCTGGTATTTGCACGATGGATGAAATCTGTTTTGTCGACTAACGGCGATTTGTATTTTGCCACGAAATCCAGAGACTCATGGAGTGAGCCTATTCGATTGCCTTGGAGCACGAACTGTATTGATGACAACGGGTTTGTTATAGGATCCATAGGAAGTAAAATAGATCTTTATTTTGAATCAGATCGTGCTGACGACAATGGCGCGACTGGCTCGACGGCTTCCCGAAAACGTCATCATATTTATCACGCCAGCTACATCGACCCTAATTTTTCGGCTGTCGAATTGGTTCCAGGGGTTAACGGGTCTAGTTTGACAGACGAAGACATTCAGCCATCGGTCAGCGCCGATCAAAATACCATGTATTGGACAGGGTCACGATCCAATGCTTACGGAATTTTTCAAGCGGTAAAAGTCAATGGGGTAATTGCCAATATCCATCCTGTGATTTACCCCAACAATTATGCAGCTACGTTCGCCGGAAAACTAATTTTTATCGGAGAAGCCAACGTCGCTGATGTAAAAGGGGGACAAGTCATGTACCTCATGTGCGGGATCGCGACGTCGGACAATGGAACAAACCCGACTGGTGTTAAATTGCAAATTTGTTTTACAAAACGAAAAATTTAATTCGAGATTAGGAATATATTTTGAATGATTGCTCTTGCTTATAATATAGGCATTAGAATTTAAAATTCAACAATTTCAATTAGTTTTCAAAAAGAATCTTGCAAAAAGAACTGATTGGTATTTTAAATAGAGTATTAACAATTTTTTTTATTAATAAACTAAAAAGATTTTAGGATCATTCATGTCTATTATTTTCAAAAACAAAAAAGTAATCCAAAGGCTGAATAAAAGTCTGAGAATTACTTTTTTTGGTGCCTTGATGGGTCTAGTTTTCTTAACGAGCGGTTGTAAGTTTCAGCCTGACTGGGGCTACAACACAGGCTACTCGCCCGAGCAGCCGATTCCGTATTCACATGAACTCCATGTGGGTAAACTGGGGTTGCAATGTCAATATTGCCACAACCAAGTGGAGCGTTCAAAAAGTGCCAACATTCCAACCCTTCAAACCTGCATGAACTGTCATTTGCAGGTCAAAACAGATTCTCCGCATATTCAAAAAATGCGCGAGGCTTATGACGCGGGCAATTCAATAGAATGGGTTCGGGTGCATATGTTGCCCGATCACGTCCAATTCAATCACTCGGCTCACATTGCCAAGGGTGTAAATTGTCAGACGTGCCATGGTCCAATTGAAACAATGGCTAAAGTTTATCAATACGCCGATTTATCAATGGGTTTTTGTATAAACTGTCACCGACAAGAAGAGAACAAAGCGCCACTTAACTGCACTACATGTCACCATTAATCTGAGGTAAGCGATGTCTGAAATTCACCATAACGACCACGATCATGACCGCGATGAAAACATAGAGGCTAAAAAAGCTTTGCGTCCTCAAATTGAACATAATAATAAGTATTGGCTAAGCATTGATCAATACATGCAGGATCCAGAGTTTAAAAAAACAGTCGAAACTGAATTTATGTCGTCGCCACTAAAAGAAGGAAAAGAGAATCCGTGGGCACGCCGAGAATTCCTAAAGCTGATGGGGGCGTCACTTGCGCTTTCAACAGCCAGTTGTATTCGCCGCCCAGTTCAAAAAATTGTTCCTTATAATAAGCAGCCAGAGGAAGTCACTTTTTCAGTTCCAAACTATTACACATCGACCTTTTTTGATGGACAAGAAAGTCTTGGCGTTTTGATTAAAACGCGCGAAGGTCGACCGATTAAGATGGAAAGCCTTGAAAGCAACCCTTTGAATGAGGGCGGAACCAGCATTCGATCGCAAGCTCACATATTGTCTTTGTATGATCCAGATCGCTTGACCGGTCCTAAAAAGAATTTATTCAATGAAAAGCGCACGAACAAAGATACAATCGCAACCTCTTGGGAAGATATGGACAAGGCGGTTGTTGGGTCATTGAAAAAAGGTGGCGTGTATTTGCTGACAGGAAATTCTGTATCGCCGTCTACCCAAGCTATTTTCAAAGATTTCTCTGAAGGCTTCAAAGCCACCCATTTAGCTTGGGAAGTTTTAGCTAATGAAGAAATTCGTAAAGCTCAGTTGGCTTCGTATAAAACCGATCTTTTGCCCTTTTATCGATTTGATAAAGCGCAAATGATTGTTTCGATCGATGCCGACTTTTTGGGTACGTGGGTAGCGCCGACTGTGTTTACAAAACAATTTTCTAAAAACCGTAAGGATTTTGCGAAAATGTCCCGAATGGTTTCGTTTGACTCCAATTATTCACTGACTGGTGCTAACGCGGATATTCGAGTTCGAATAAAGCCGTCGCAGCAGTTAGCAGTAGCGGTTGCATTGGCTCAAGAATTAGTTGTAGCCCAAGGCAAATCAACTTACGCAAGCAACAGCGAAGTAAAAAATTGGCTCAGTGGCTTTGGTAAAATGACCGAAGGGTTGAATATCGAAGCTGACTTGATGAAAGAGATCGCCAAAGACCTTTGGGAAAATCGCGGTCAGTCTTTGGTTGTAGCTGGCGGCCTCAAGGCGCAAACAGCCACAGCGGGTGCTTTGCAGATTGTTGTAAATTTTTTGAATTCCATTTTAGAAAATGATGGAAAAACGGTTCAGCATAAAAAAACAATAACGTCGACGGCGACCCATTCGGGGATCCTTAGTCTTGTTGAAGCTATGCGAGATAAAAAAGTAAAGACGTTGATTATTCAGGGGGTCAATCCTGCCTATGCATTGCCATCTAAGTTGGAATTTGCTGAATTGCTTAAATCGGTAGATTTAATTGTATACATCGGTGATCGAATGAACGAGACGGCTCAGTTAGCCCACTATGTATTGCCTGAAAATCACTCGCTAGAAAATTGGGGTGATGCTGAATTTGTATCGGGAGTGTATGCTATTCAACAGCCGGCGATTAAGCCCATGTATGATTCGCAATCGGCCCAATTGACATTGATGAATTGGTGTTTCCAAGCAAAAGTCGGCCCAAAGCGAATTCAAGAATTTGAATCCTATTATGATTATCTAAGAAATCTTTGGAAAACTGAAATTTTTCCTAAGCATGGCAAAGGCACTAATTTTGATAAAAATTGGCAAGAGTTGTTGCAGACAGGATCAATCGGGGATGTTGATGGCGGCTCTGATAGCGCTCGAAATTTTTCTGTTTCGAGTCTGACAGAAATTAAAAAGCCGGGACCTAGTGTTGGCTGGGAATTGGTTCTCTATTCAAATAGTCAATTGGGTGATGGTGCAGGCAGTTCGTCCAATATTGGCTGGTTGCATGAATTACCAGATCCTGTAACTAAAGTGGTTTGGGATAATTATGCTTCGATATCACTTGCTGCTGCTAAAAAACTTGATGTTAAAGAAGGCCGAATAATTGAAGTGAGCGTAGGCAAAGATAAAATGGAATTACCTGTCTTTATTCAACCAGGATTGCAAGATGATGTGATCGCTGTAGCCGTGGGTTACGGACGCACGCACGTTGGTGCTGTTGGTAATGAAATCGGTAAAAATGTTTATGAATTGGCTCAAGTAGAAAATGGCCAATTGGTATTTGCTGGATTGAAAACAGACGTTAAGGTCACAACAAAAAAATATGATATTGCGCAAACGCAGGAACATCACGCAATGGAAGGTCGCCAAATCGTAGTTGAAGCGACATTAAAAGACTATCAAGCAAAGAAAGATCACATCATTCACAAGCATCCGATTTGGTCGGTTTGGTCTGGGCATGCTTACAATGGGCATAAATGGGGTATGGCAATCGATTTGAATTCGTGCACGGGTTGTTCCGCATGCATGGTGGCCTGTCAGTCTGAAAACAATATCCCGGTGGTTGGTAAAAAATATGTAATGCAGGGCCGTGAGATGCATTGGATCCGCATCGATCGATATTACACAGGTAAGATCGAAGACGCTCGTGCTGTTTTTCAGCCGATTATGTGTCAACACTGTGATAATGCTCCGTGTGAAACGGTTTGTCCGGTGTTAGCGACGGTTCACTCAAGTGAAGGCTTGAATGAAATGGTTTACAACCGCTGCGTGGGAACTCGATATTGCTCGAACAATTGTCCCTATAAAGTACGTCGATTTAATTGGTTTAATTACGCAAAGAAAATTGAAAAACCAATGCACATGGCTTTGAATCCAGATGTAACTGTCCGAATTCGAGGGGTCATGGAAAAATGCACATTTTGTGTTCAGCGAATCAAGGAAGGCAAAAATAAAGCTAAATTGGATAACCGTCCTTTAAAAGACGGCGAAATCAAGACGGCTTGCCAGACCTCGTGTCCAACGAACGCAATTGTTTTCGGTGATACCAATGATCCTGAATCAAAAGTGTCTAAATTGTTCAAGAACGATCGATCGTATGCACTGTTAGAAGAGTGGCATGCGGCCCCGTCGGTCCGCTATCAGGCCAAAATTCGAAACAATGGAAAAGATACGCAATCAAGTGAAGGTGGTCACGTATGATGAAACGTAATCAACTTATTCTTGGAGATAAGTCTCTAAAGGATATTACAGAAGATATTTGTGCGCCGGTTGAATCATTACCGGGCAAGGGTTGGGTAGGGATATTCATAAGCGCCAAAACGCTTTTGCTATTTTATCTTTTCGTTTTAGGTATGATTATCTCAAACGGTATGGGATTATTAGGTGTGAACCATCCCAACGGTTGGGGAACCATGATTATCACGTTCGTATTTTGGATCGGAATCGGTCATGCGGGCACATTGATTTCTGCGATCTTGTTTTTATTTCGACAAAAATGGCGAACGTCAGTGGCGCGAACAGCAGAAGCCATGACGGTTTTTGCCGTAATGACGGCGGGTTTGTTTCCCTTGCTTCATACAGGTCGTCCGTGGCTTGATTTTTGGTTGTTTCCGTATCCGAATCAGCGTGGACCATTGTGGGTAAACTTTCGATCACCGCTGTTGTGGGACGTTTTTGCGGTTTCTACCTACGCAACTGTATCCATGGTTTTTTGGTACGTCGGAATGGTTCCAGATTTTGCAACGATTAAAGATCGGGCTAAAAATAAAATTCGTAAATTAATTTATGGAATTTTATCACTAGGATGGCGTGGAACGGCTCGCAATTGGAGCCACTACGAAATGGTTTATTTGATTTT
>JAYTTH010000430.1:0-14763 GCA_043745515.1 Pseudobdellovibrionaceae bacterium
AAGTGGCTTATCGAGCATTACCCTAAGTGATAGATCCAATAAATATTCAAGTTCTGGCCCATCTGTCGCCAAAATCATTTTAGCATCTAGTAAACTAGGTGGAGAACCAAAAACCGGTAAAACGACAGACGCTTCTATAAAAAATACAATTGCAAGTAGTCGTAATGCCCATGAAATGCTTCTCATGATGACCTCAGATTGTTAAATCGATGCATCATTTATGGGAGCAAGGTCAGAGCCATAAAACACGCGCTTTATAAAAAGACTTAATAACCTCGAGCTTTTGAATTGGATCGACCGGTGTCAGCGGGAATAATTACTTTTTGCCGCTCTAGATCTGATATTTTTGCTGCTTCCGCGTCTGCTTGTTTTTGCTTAGCAATTCTTTCTAGTATAGCACCGAAATTTTCTTTTCTTAGATCCAAGAAGTAATTTATATTTCTATTTTTAACTTCTTTGAGTTTTTTTTCAAGCGCGGCGGCTGATCTTTCCATAAATAAGTTTAGAGAAGCGCCGCCGCTTGCCTTGGGTGAAGGGCCATCGGGAGCCATAATAACATCCACATAGGCATCGCCCATGGCTTCAATTACCATTTTTGCAACCCGAGAATCATAGGACCAGCTATCGCCAATCTCTTTTTTTTCTAAATGATAAAATTCTTCGTAAATTTGGGCCCGCATCGTATACAAATACAAATGGGGGACACCTTTGCCAACGGTTTTTTCAATTTCTTGCCAGACAAGCGGATTTTCTATAACATCAAACGGCATTTTAAAATCTCGAAGCACTCGAGAAGCCACATCTGGAAAGGTTTTTTTTGACCAACTCGCATCTTTGGCAAAAATGGCTCCAACAAAATCTCCGAACACTTCGTGAAATCCTGCCATCTGATTAAGAATAAAAATATTCAATCCATCTTGGGCTGAGGTAGATTCGCCTTTTTCAATTAATTTCTCTCGAATAAGTTTCAGCATTTTGTACATGGAATAGTCTTCTCTAGACACAGAACCAAGATAAAAACTTTGATCAGACATCGTTAAGAGCGATGGTTGGCTGTTCTCTAATTTTCTAATTGTTGAATTTAAAAATGAAATATCCGTAAATTTATTTGCAAATTTGAGCCAATTTTCCTCGGTTCCAAATCGCCTTTCAATTCGTTCTCTCATTGCCTTTTGAAAAATGACATGTCCGGCTTCGTGTCCCACTATTCCGAGCCGATAGGAAGTCGACTGAGACCAAAGGGAAATATCGAAAAATAGTGTTCCATTTACTGGGGTTGCTGCCGCACTCAATGGATGCTCACCTGTTGTAAGTTTAACTTTCATTGGAAACGACTTGGAAAAAGCTTTTTCAAATTCACTTAACAGACTGGGAAGTTCAAAGCTAAAGGTATAGTGAATTGAATTTGGCATTTGAAAGTCAGACAAAACATGGACGTAACTTTTTTCTGTGGGAAACAAGTAGGCACCGATGACTTTTTCATTCAAATAAAAGCCACTGCAGGCTCTTGGAGCCGAACTTCCAAAACTATCATAGACAAGGAACAGTAGTATTAGTAAAAACCATCGACTCATTTAGAAGTTTGGAATTGCAATCAGAATGCCCAACCCTAAACGCCCTTTTCGACCCAATCCTCGTATTTACCTTTTGGAGCGCCTTTTTTGACGTCTTTTTTATAGAGATGTGCCTAATTTTCAACAAATTCTCGGTTCGGCCGTAAATTGTCTCCTTACTGATTACAAACTTAAAGCCTTAGGCCTCTATATGGATTTAAAAATTCCAAAAAAGCCATATAGGATAGCTATCACACTCCAGATTTCGAATCCCAACCAAAAGAAAGAGTGTCGAGACGAAACATTCCATTTTTTAAGCGGAGACAGACTTTGCTGATTTATTTTCCTTCCTAAAACCCAAAGCATAGCGCCTAAAGGAAAACTAAATAATAAGCTAAATGCCATATTGCTGCCCATTGAAAGTTCCTTTTGGAAATACCCAATCAGCATAAAATAACCCACAGCAATAAAAGGTATTAAAATCCCAAAACCTCGCCAAACAATGATCACAGGGCACCTGCCTTTAAAAAATATTTAAACACCTATATATTTTGATCAAATAGGCAAAATGTCACTTTAAAATGCCTTCTTTTTTGACTAAAATTTGAACACAGATTCTCATCATTTGCGTGACATCCGATGTTTTCCGTTTATAAACTGGCCCCTTAAACTACAAGGAGAAAAAATGAATATTCTTAAGCTTGCTTTGTTATTTGTGTCTGTCGTTGCCGGTCTGACTATTACTAGCTGTGCAAAAAATGGTAATGAAGACAAATCGGGACCAAGCGCTATTATGCCGACCGAAAAACTAAATGCTATTGCCCAGGCACAAGGCGCGGTAAGCCAATTTGGAAATGATCTTAAATCGACAAAAAAAAATAGTTCATTATCGGCAGTACATTATGCCAGCTATTTTATTGCGCTTGCCACATCCCCAAATAAATCGGCAGCCAATGAGTATTCAAAAACAGTTAATGAAAAATCTCAAAAAATTTATAAAACGTTTCAAACGTCTCATTGTAAAAGCGAATTCAAATCAAGTCCCAAACAAAAAGGCTATGAAGGGGATGTGTTTAGTTTAAATATTGGAGGATCAACGTGCCCATTTAAAATGAGCTACATCGTTGACGCGAAGTCGGATAGTGCAACAAACAAAGTAACAGGCCAAATGAATATTACGTTTGAAGCTGCGAGCGACGAAGTAGCCAAAGAAATCGACCTAAAAAAACTAGGAGCTCAGGTTACTTTTGCAATCGCCAATACTATGTCGCCAGCCAATGACCGACTTATGACATCTGTAAGCGTGGACATCAATAGCCAAGGTGAAAGTATTTCCGTTGGCGCGTATTCAACTCAACTTTCTACGCGCATGTCTTCGGACATGCCAACAACTGCAAACTCAAATCCCTCCACTTCACCTGGCAGCGTTTCCAATTCATCGCCTGATATTTCTATTGTCGCAGAGTTTAACGGCAGTGTAGTTTCAGGCAACGAAGGAACATCTTTTTTGGCAAAGGTTCAAGTAGCAAAAGGACAAATAGTTTCACAAACAACTAAGATTAATGGAGCTGACGTAACTGCGGACCAATTCAATCAAGTCGTTTCGTCGCTTCAACTTGGATTTCAAGCAAATGGAAATGACAACGGAACATCAGCGTCAAACAGTCAAAATTCAAAAAAATAGTGGCTTAACAGGCTGAAACGGATGCTACCAAGAAAATAGCCTTGGTAGCTACTTTCTATTTTTCCGGATTTTGCTGCAATCCTGACTCTAAGCCCAGTCCAGTTTCCAAGCCAACAATTCCTTGTTATACTTCAAGCATGGGCACAATTGGCAAATCCGATGATGTTTCGAGATTAAAAGAATATTACACTCAACGTGAAAATACGATCGAAAAAAAATACCAAAATACCATTGAAGAAATGAAAAAAAATCACGGTGAGGATATCGACCGAATTCAAAATCAATCTAGCGAAGCCGTCCAAGGGTTGCGAAGTTCGATGAAAGAAAAATTATCGGCACAAGATATTAAGCATCAAAAAGAAATTGAAGGTCTAAAAAATCTATATCAAAAAAAACTAGAAGACTCTAAACGAGACTAGGAAGCGGCCCCACCCTCCCAGCGAAAAAGTGCCAACGCTAATAAAATCACTCCCGGAAACGCTATTTTTTCTGCCTCAACTCATTCCTAACTCGATTTTGTAATTAAGTTGGTCTACACTCGGCTATGCTAAGTTTAAAACGGTCCTGGGCGCTATCCATTCTATTGGTTTTTTCAATTGGTATGGTGCTAAGGTGCGCGAGTCTAAATTATTCGTTTGGACCACAAACGCTAGATGATTATAGGCACGCGCTATTTCCTGGGTTGCAGTGGAGTCAGGGTCAAACTTTGAATGTCCCGCCTTATAGAAGCCATCTGCTGATTTGGGGAATTGGCCTCTGGTTTAAGTGCGCACAATCGATTGGATTGGTTGAACCACTTAGTAAGCTTAAAATGGCTCTTTTTGGTATTCATTTGCTGTCGTTTTGTTTTCCGCTCGGTCTTTATTTTTTTCTGCGACGTCAAAAAGAAGACCTTGTGCCGTTAGGTTTTTTGGCTCTCTTTTGCTTAAATCCAATCGTTATTTTTACGTCATCGCGAATATTAGGCGAAAGCGTATCTGCACCTTTCTTGTTTTTAGGACTGAGCTTACTTTACGATTTTTCCAAAAATGAAAGCAGAACGTCGCTCATCGGCAGCCTATTTTTTGTTGGACTAGCCACCTTGTTGCGATTTCAGGTCGGTGTAGTGTTTGTAATGATTCTAGCAAAATTGGTGTATCAAAAAAAATGGAAACATTTTGGCATAGGCATTTTTGTAGGACTTGTCATCTTGTCGGCCCAAATTTTAATAGACCATGCTTCGGGTAAACCTTTTTTAGGCAGCCTTGTCGCCTATCTTGAAATAAATAAAAATGGAGGCGCTGAATTTGGAGTGACCCCTTGGTACACCACATGGTTGACCTTTTTTGGGCTTTTTCTGTTTCCAATTTCTTGGCCAATTCTTAAACCGGCCTGGGTAAAATCAACTCAAATTCAAATTATTGTAGGTTTTGTAGTTGGTTTTGTTTTATTGCATAGTTTAATGTCTCACAAAGAAGAACGGTTTTTATTTCCAATCGTTCCAGTAGGTGTATTCTTGATTTTTCTTTGGATTCAACAAACGACCCAACATAAATACACGATGAGGTTTTTCGTTCCCCTATATGGACTATTTAACGCTGGATTTCTAGTTTTAGGGCTTTTTTCAAACAGTCAAGGCAGTGTCGTCGATCCGATTACGTCCTTGAATACATCTAAAAAGAAAACGCTGGTAGTTGATGTGGAACCAAAATTTGGAGTCTATGGCCTGCGAGAATTTTTCTTTACCCCTAACTTGGAATACAAAGAGATTTCTGTCGCATCTGAGCTTAACAGTTTTTTAGGCCCACGCACTCTAGATACCAATTTGCAAATCGTAATTTTAACTGGAAATTCACAAGTCCTATTACCGATCCAAAATATGGAATGTGAACTTCCTCAAAAATTTCATTCCTGGAGCGACCAAATCGTTTTTTATTTAAACCCCGAAGCGAATTACCGTCGCGCCCCTACTTGGCGTTCAATTTGTCATTCAACTCACAAGGCGATAACAACCCTATAAAAAAAATGGTAAAAAAGTCTCAGATCATCGTGCCGTAATGGTCGAGTTTTATTAAAAATATCTATATCAGCGCTGAATAATTTTGTTTAGGGGAGCTGACATTTTCAATTTTCTCAAAATGGGACACGTAACTTGATCCTTTATAATATCTTTACATTCTCAAACTAAAACATTTATATCAAAAATGCTAAAAAAATACTATTGATACGTGACTTGTTTTCCAATACGACCGACAAAATAGAATACATGAATTCTATACCAGGTTGATCTCAATCTTTTCTGGTAGGTTCCGAAAATGCACTTGATAGCAGTGGGGAATTTTTAATTTTGGGGGAATGTCATGAGCGTATTTAAATGGAACACTATTTTTAATCAAAAAAACAAACCTAAGATTCTTACGTATACCTTAGTTGTTTCGCTGTTAAGCCTTGGCTTTCTTTTTCAAAACTGCAGCAAAAAAAGCAGCAATGATTCCTCGTCAAATTTAGAACAGGCCTCCCAAGCTGAAGATGAATTATTTTCTTTGATTGAAGAATCTGAAATACTTCAACAGAAGCTGGCATCCTTTGATATGAATGCCGACAAAGATTCGGAAATGCTTCAATCGACAAATAAAGTGATTACAGGACTCAGAGCCAAAACAGATCAACTTATGAAAATGATCAAAACGGATGGTATTGCTTCTAACAGCAACGATGTTTTAAAAGAAGTCGATATGCTTCTTAACCTGGTTTCTAAAGCCCGAGATATCCAGGTGACCTATGACTCCATTCGCCGTGATAGGCTATTAGATATTAAGTTTAGCAATCTAATTCAAAAAATCAAAGATGAGCTTGGGCAATTTAAAGTGCTGGTGGAAACTCGATTCAGTACGATTGAAGCCACTATTAAAAGTCTTGATGGACGAATGGTCGCATTGAAAGGCGCCTTTGAAAGCTTTGTTGAATCATCAACGGCTGAAGATCGAGTCCTTAAGGCCGCATTGACTACCCTTGAAACAACAACAGATAAACGAATTTCAGATTTGAGATTTCAAGGACAAAGGCTGGCGGAAGAGCTGCAAAAACAGGCCAATACGTCGCAAGAAGCAAAAGATGCATTGTTAAAAGTGTCTGAACTTCAAAGCAAACTGTGTGCTAACGATACCAATGGAAAAGCTATTATCGTAAATAATTGCCTGACCGTTGATAAAATTGACTGCAAAACTTTGATCCCTAACTCAGCACAGTTTGTTGAAGCTGTAAATCAATGTCAGTTGCTACTCACAATTGTTAAAAATCACGATAGTCAGCTTCAAGCACTACGAACTGTTGACGAAAAACAGAATGGCTTGATCGACGGCATTATTCAAAGTGTGAAAACTTTGAATACCCAGGTTCTGACAGCGACGGAAGCATTGGCTGAAATGAGCACCGTATTAAAGGCCTTTGATGCCAAAATATCTCAGATTGATGAACACTTAATGATTCTTGAATTCAAAGCAAAGAAAACGGAAGCGGCCGCTTCTATACGGTCACGAGCCAATTTTACGCTTTCTTGGATAACTCGACGGACAGCTGATATAAATTACTTTTATTGTGATGTAGCTACGAATGCAGCCTTAAATAAATTTGATTACGAGGCCGGAATTCAAAATTGGTCCTTTTGCAAAGAAAAACTATCTATTTTAAATGAAGCTCAAATGATGACTCAGGTTGCTTTAACATTTGCAAACGAATTGGAATCTGTAAATGTGGATACGAAGTGTACGGCCACTATAAGTTCTGCCGGCAATTCGATTGCTGAATCCATCGCAATGAGTGATCTTACTCGCGATGATATCGCAAAAGAAATCATCACAAAATGTGTTAAAGGGGGTCCCGCCTACGCAAAAGTATTAATGCTAAACTCGGTTAAATTTTTAACCAAACTTGGTCCTGATCATCGGACCTATGAATATATGGGTAAATTGGCTCCTATCGCTTCTATTCTGTTTTTGGGCGACGTTTGGGAAAAGTCATCCCAGAAGACTGCCGCTTTTGAAAATATAGATCCTACCTCTTTAGAATTGAAAGACACCTATTACGGCCGAATTGAAAGGCTTTTTGTAAATCGTTATGTTGAAAATATTTTTCGAGTGAATGGGAAGTTTCCAGAAGATCCCAACATGATTCAAGTTCCCGCAAACCTTGGGTATGTATTTACTAAAAAACAAATCACCGATGGGACAGCTATTGGTGCCGCGAATGGCAGCAATTATTTAACTCGTTTAAGAAATTTAGAAGTTAATTGCAGTGATTGCGGATTTATCATGGCAGATCGAAATTCGCCTTCCTACGGGCCTGGCCATGTTCGATTTGCCTATCCGATTGACTCACGAATGGATCGATGTCCAGTGGATGATGACCTTATCGTTCAGCATGACGGTGCCTTCTATGGGTATCACATATCGTACAGTCACGTATCAGAAAACTTTCAACCCGTTCTCGTGGCCGGAAATCATCTAGTAGTTGCGGACACTGTTGAAAGTGTTCGAAGCGGAAATTTCACACAGTCCAGAGATCGAATCATTGTGCCCCGAGCAGGCTTTGAACCGGCTCAAATTCCAACTCGGTATGTTTTGCGGGGGACAAAACCTTACGGCAATGCCTATGCTCGACCTAGTTGCGCAAAATTTACGCTTGTACCGATGTTGCGAAAGGACGAATGGGTAAAACCAACATCGTTAGCTGATTCTGATGGCTTGTCACAGTTTTTAACTGGATTTAGTTCTTCATTTTTTGACAGAGCCTGCGCAGCCAAGGATTTCCCAGTTGAAGTTTACTCGTCAGGAAAACCAGGAAAGCGTGGCATAGCGTCCTACAACGAAGATCGCGACCCTCGCAATAAAATAACACTCTTAAGAGAATCGTGGTCACAACCAGACGCAGACAATGCTTCTAGTAAAGCACAGAGCCTCGTTACCTCTGACAATACCCAATTGACGAAAGAATACTTTGTTTTCAAAAATGCGGACATTCCCTATACCGGCAGAGCCGTTAGTTTTGGCAAAACCAATCCATTTTTCCGATTGAAAACAGATAAAACTTCCATGAGTGGAACTGATTTTATCAGAGACACAGAATTCAATTCGGGGTACTTTGTCCAAGAATGTGGGTTTTGTAAACGCGACGGAGACTTGGCAAATTTGAATCCTAAGTGCGATCCTACTTTCATAAAAGACAACTAACTGTTATCTTTTTAAGTAGGTATGATTAATAAACGCTTTTTTTATGCTTATTTATTATTTTTCTCTCTGTCCGCCAGCGCAGAATATATCTATCCGACGTGTATTCGAACGCTGAAGGCGTTTTCAAGTGTCGATAGCCGAAGTAAAGAGGTTTATAAAATCGAAGTGGGCTCTGTTTTAGATGTTGAAAGTTTTAATTTTCAAGAGCAAATATTTGTTGTCAGTCTAGGCGACAAACATTGGCGAATAAATCAAAAATTTATTGAACCTCTGCCGGCTGACCAATGCCGAAAAGCAAAGCCTCTCGAACCACCTTTCAGAACGACACGATATACGGTCTTCACAAGTATCTTTGCTAACTCGGGGAATAGTACTTTTAACAATATTAAAACCAAGGTACCCAATCCTAATAGTGTATCCTCCCTACCGAATCCAATAGTGGATTCAATTGAAAAGGGCGCTGGCTATGAGATTGGATCCTGTTTAAGCTCGCCAATTGGAAAATGGAAAATTTCAGGCAATTATTGTGCTTCATATATCAGCCAAAAATTTAAAGTGTCTAAACGACCCAACCCCACTCCGCCCTCGGATCAGATTTCATTGGCTGAACTGAGCACCGAATATGAAAGTTATCAGTTTCAAATGTTTTCGGCGTCAATGGACATAACCGGTAAACTATGGGGGCGAAAAAGCCAGGCTTTAAAAATCGGCGGTCTAATTTCAGCGGGCTATTATATTGGGGAAATGAAAAAATTTGAATATAGAACAGGTACAGTATTCAAAGCAGAAAGCAATTCGATTTCTACAGGACCATCTGGAACCAATCTAAATTTTGGACTTTTAACAGAATATGCCTACTCGTTCGATACCAGCAATTTACTTAAATCGGTAGGATTGCGACTGGATTATAAAATAGACGGTGAAACTGGGCTTAGATTAACTTTTGGATTTTAGTAAATAAGTCGGTTTGATTACTGGTATAAACAATTCTGCTTTCCAATTTGCTATCAGTAGACCTATGAAAGCAAATTCTGGATATGTAGTAAAAGTTTCGCAAAGTCGCCTTCACATTTTACGATGGATTTTGCAAAACACTTGGAAGGCTCGACAAAAAGATCGTGCATTGGTTTAACTTGACTTTCAAATTGATTTTTTACACCTTCAGCCGTTCGCCCCCGTTGTTTGGTATCGCGCTCTAAGCGACGGCTAAACCGCAGATCTTCAGCAGTTTCAAAAAATATTAAATCATCAAATACTTTTCTTAATTTGGCTGGGTGAAAAATTAAAATTCCGTCGATTATAATTAGCTTCTTTGGTGTTACGGTTTTCGTCTGATTTTTTCTAGAATGCGTATGAAAATCATAAAGGGGAATTTCAACCGGTTGGCCAGTTTTTAGCGTTTGAGCATGCGTCGCTAACAAATCAAAATCAATGCTATCTGGATGATCAAAATTTACCGAGCCCCCATCAAAATCAAATTTTTTACTTTGATCATGATAATAGTTATCCTGGCAGATAATATCGCAACAATCGGGCCCCAATTGCCTTAATAATGCTTCTGCAAAATAGGTTTTTCCCGAGCCGCTTCCTCCGGAAACGCCAAGGATAAAAACTCTATTTGGTTTGATAGAGGCGGTCACCCGCGTCTCCAAGCCCTGGCACCAGGTAGCCGTTTTCATTGATCTCTTTTTCTATATTGAGAGTAAAGATTTCAACATCAGGGTGAAAGTTGTGAATACGTTCTTTGGCAAATTCACTTAGTAAAATTGTAAGAATTTTAATTTCTTTCACTTCATAGCTTTTCAATCGATCAATGGCGGCAATCATTGTATCGGCTGTAGATACCAACGGATCACACAAAATAGCCATTCGCCCTTTTATATCTTCGGGCATTTTAAAATAGTATTCGACCGTGTTGTGAATAAATTTGTCGCGGTATATTCCGATAAAACCTGCTGATGCAAAAGGGATCACCGATAAAACTGAATCCAGCATTCCATTTCCTGCCCGCATAATAGAAACTATGACTGGCGCTTTTACAATTCGCTGTATCGTTGCTTTGGCTATGGGAGTTTCAATTTCCAAAGTATTAAATTCTTTCCAGTCACGCATGGCTTCGTAGGCTAACAAAACGCTGATTTCTTTTACTAGATCACGAAATTCAACTGAGTTGGTGCGCTTGTCACGCAAATAACCTAGTTTATGTTTTAACAAAGGATGATCGATCACTCGAACTTTTGATTCCATTTACACCTCTTACTTAGTTTCAAAAAAATAACTCAAAAATACATTTCTAAAAAACTGTTCCGTCGCTTTTAATTTGAATAGGCGGATCTCCATTTGATCGCTTTTCCATTGCCAAGAACCGACCAGCCCACCACGTTCCGCCTTCTAAAACTTTAGCAAGCGGAAAATTCTCTGGAGTTTTGCCCAAAGCGTTTTGCACATCGACGCCAATCCTATCTAAAAAATAAATAGTGAGCGCGCGCCATTCAATTACTAGTTGGGAATCCGGCGACCAGGATTGCGCATACTGTAAACTATCTTTTAAACTCACCAGACCTGAATCCACAATCAAACCGCCATTGCGATATTCCGCAAGCCCAGTCAAATTTTCTACGCCCACGACTTTAAATCCAGCTTCCTCGATGGGTTCAATCAAAGAATAAGTCATCCACTGAGACAGCTTATGAAACGGTACTAACGATTTTAAAGTTGTTGTTTTATTCAAATCGCTATGAATCCAAATATCGCCTAGATTTAAAGCCCCAGCTGACAGGCGCCCAGGCCAAATCGGTCCAAGCCCGTCTAAAACTGCTCTGAAGAGGCCTTCCGCGGGAATTGTTTTTCCATATTTTTCAACCAGGTAATCTAAAATATTTCCTGGCCGTCCATTTTTAAATATTTTTTTATTCTCTACGGCTGCTGCTAAATTATTTAATAGCAATCGACGTCCATCGACACCAACTAATGGGTTTTTTTCGTTTACCTGAAAAAAAGAATTTAAATCAAAATTTGATAAATTTCTTAGTCCGTTGACATCAGCCCGCATACTTTTGCGATCTGAACTCAGCGCCCCTGATAAAAACAGCTCTAGGCTAGCAAGTCCAAGGCCTTCGGATCGATTAAATGTTTTCCCAGATGATTTTTCAAGATAAGACCAAGGCGCGCCGGCCCCAGCGTCCAACAATACAGACGTTATTACGAGATCTAATTTTATGCGCGCTTTTTCAAGCGCGTCGGCATTGATTTTTTGATCCAGTATTTTCACTCGATCGATGCCACCGGCCCGGAAATGTCCCCACCTAGAATGAAAAGGAATATTTAAATCTGGATAGTTTTTCTTAATTACAGTCAAAACATAGTCAACTGTCGGTTTCAATTTTTCTGGGTGATATTGAAACAGTCCCGTGCCAGCAAGGGTTCTTTCAAAAATAGACTTGGCTTGGTCCCGAATCGCCTTGGGCGAAAACAGATAATCAATTTCTTCGACTGTGAGCTGGATTTGATTACTCAATGTTACGTCCTTTGACCTTTTTTAGCTGATCGCTGGATTTCGGAGTTTCCTTGTTAAAATAACCTGCCGCTTTTTTAGCTTCCATTTCCACTTGCGCATCTTGCGGAATCAGATGATCGGGAATGGATATTCGATTAACAACTTTGATTCCACTGCCAACGATGGCATCGTATTTCATATTGCTCATCGAATGCAGATTGTGAATGGTATCAATTCCAAAAAATTGCAAAACATCAGGCATTAACTCTTGAAATCGCGCATCTTCCACACCGGCCACGCATTGGGTCCGCTGAAAATAAGTAGCTGCTGTGTCACCGCCTTCTTGACGTTTGCGTGCATTGTAAACAAGAAACTTAGTCACTTCACCAAGTGCTCGCCCTTCTTTTCGGTAGTAAACAATAATTCCAACGCCCCCACGCTGAGCGGTTCTGGCCGCGTCTTCGATTCCGTACATTAAATACGGACGACATGTGCAAATATCTGAACCAAACACGTCTGATCCATTGCATTCGTCATGAACACGGCAAGTGAGTTCCACTTTGTTGTTAGCAAGATCTTTGGGGTCTCCAAAAATATAAGCTGTCGAACTGCCAATCGGCGGCAGGCACACTTTCAATTCAGGCCGTGTGATTAATTCGGGGTACATGCCCCCCGTCTCTTGGAACAATATTCGGCGCAGTTCGCCCTCGTCGATTTTCAATCGCTCGGCAATGCCTGGCAAATACCAAACTGGATCTAATGCAACTTTAGTTACCTTTACATCACGATTTTCACGCACTATTTTTCCGTCGACTTTCAATCGGCCCTTTTGAATAGCATCCTCAATTTCAGGCAACTGCAAATGCGCTTGGGTTACAGCAATCGTCGGGCGAATATCATAGCCCTTTTCAAATAATTCTTTGAAATTAATTTGTGGATCCAGTCCCCACGGATCAATGGAAACCATTTTTGAAGCGTCAAACCACTGTGGATAGGGCCCAATGGCGACGGGGCTTTGGGTGTTGTTCAAATCGGGTTTATGCGATGTTGGAAATTTTCCGCTTGCAATAGATAAGGCACGGTAAATGGTATAACTGCCACCATGAGTCCCAATCGCATTGCGCGCGTTTGTATTTGTGCTGGACGCAACGATGGGTCCACGGGCCATTGGTGATTTAGCCCCCCAATGAACTGGCAAAGTGTCCCGATGTTTTAAATTGGATTGCGAAGCAATGATAACGTGATTCGATCGCTCGTTTACTTTAGGCATTTTCAAAACTCCTTAGGACATCCAGTTTGAGTCGCTTTGCGGCTCCCACTTTGTTGTAATTTTTTTGATGTTAGACCATAAATCTAAACTGTAAGGCCCCGTCATATCGCCATGACCAAATTTAGAGGCGTTGGTTCCTCCAAATGAAAAGGGCTCTCTTGGCACTGGGACCCCGACGTTGATTCCTACCATGCCGGTCGATGCATCACGTGCCACTCGATCCGCAAGGGCTCCATTCGAAGTAAAAACGCTGCAGGCATTACCGTATTCAACACTGTTTTCAATTTGCATGGCCTCAGAAATATCTTTGCAACGAACGATGCTTAATATGGGTCCAAATAATTCACTAGTGCTGGCTTCTGAATTTTTGATTACCTGATCTAAAATGGTAGGACCGATCCAGTTTCCACCATCCATTCCCGGCGGGGCTTTGGCTTTGCGCCCATCAAGAAGTATTTTTGCGCCCGCTTTTTCAGCTCGATCAATGGCGCCTCTCAAAAATTCAACTTGGGCGCGGGTAATAATTGCGCCCATTGAATTTCCTAATTCTAAGGACGCTGCGCGATTTACAATTTTTTGAATGTGATTTGAAACGTCACCGACGGCTAGTAAAACCGAGGCGGCCATACACCGTTGTCCCGCGCAGCCGGTAAAGGAATCTGAAATTCCAACTCCGCTCAGTTCTGGATTAGCGTCTGGCAATAAAACAATATGATTTTTAGCGCCGCCTAGGGCAAGCACGCGTTTTCCTAAATTAGTTCCTCTTTGATAAACTATTTTAGCAATTTTTGTCGAGCCCACAAAACCGATTGCCTTGACGTGAATATTATCAATGATCGCTTCTACCGTTGGACCGCCGCCATGAAGAACTGTGAAAAGTCCGGCAGGCAAGCCTGCTTCGGCCAAAGCATTCGCAATTTTTAATGCGGTCAATGGAGTTTTATCGGATGGCTTCCAAACGTACGCATTGCCCAAAGCTAAAACAATCGGAATCGTCCACATGGGAACCATCGCTGGAAAATTAAACGGAGTGATGTTGGCAACGACACCCAAAGGCTCGCGTTTAAATTCACACGTTACCCCGCGCGAGATTTCCAATTTTCCACCTAAATCCAAATTTTGAATGGAAAGAGCGTACTCAAGAACTTCGATGCCTTTGTTTAGGCCCGCTTTTGCTTCTTCAAACGTTTTCCCACACTCAGCACTTTTCAAATGAGAAATTTCATCTTGATCACGAAGCAAGATCGCTCGAAAATTAAATAATATTTTACTGCGTTCTTTTATAGGCAATCGCGCCCACTCTTTTTGGGCCAAGGCGGCAGTTTGCAAAGCATGATTAATTTGCGCAGGAGAAGGGATCGAATATTCGCCAATAGTTTTGCCGGTGTGCGGAGACATCACAGGTTCGACGCCCAGCTCCCCTTTGACCCAAGATTGATTAATATAGTTGTGACAAGTTACCTTGTCTTTGGGCAGTATCGTTTTCATGATCACCTCGAGCTAGCAAGAATAGATCATTTACCCCAGAGGAATCCAGACAATCCATCACAGTT
>JAYTTH010000431.1:0-3911 GCA_043745515.1 Pseudobdellovibrionaceae bacterium
AAAACGGTTGGCTGGTTTACTGAAGACTTTACTTTGGCAGAATTGAAAAAATTAAAAGCAAAACAGCGATTGGCTTTTAGGCAGCAGATGGACAATCAGCCATTTTTAATTCCAACATTGACTGAAATTATTGATGCCGTAGATAGTTTCAATTTGAAAAACAACAAGATGGTGGGAATTTTTCCGGAAATTAAACATTCCACTTTTTTTAGATCAATTGGTTTCAATTTAGAAGAATCGTTAATTAAGATTCTTAAAGATAAAAAATGGAATGCCAAGCTAGACCAGATTTATATTCAGTCCTTTGAAGTGACAAATTTAAAAGAACTTTCAAATAAAACGGACTACCATTTGGTTCAGCTTATTGGCGACCTTAATGAGTCTCCATATGACTTAAAAGCATCCAAAGTGACCTATCAGGACATGATATCGTTAACAGGCCTCAAAGACATTCGCCGGTATGCTCAGGCGATTTCGCCCTATAAAAAATTATTGGTGGTTGAAAAAGGATCTCAAACCGTAACTTTGGTGGCTAATGATTTTTTTAAGAATGCTCAGCTTTTGGATTTTCAAATTGTTCCTTATACCTTCAGAAATGAGTCGTTTTTCCTTATAAAACCGTTAACGGACCCAGTAAAAGAATACGAGCTTTTTTATAAATTAGGTGTCGATGGGGTCTTTTCGGATTTCCCTGATACGGCTGTCAAAGCGCTTAAAACTGCCAATGAAACAATAAATTAACCCGATTCCTGATAGATTTGTCTTAGTTATGAGTTTGGATTGGGCAAATCATGACACAAATAAAAGACATCAGTGAAAAAAAATACAGGCAGATTACCGAATCTTCGTTTACGCCATTAAAATTCCGGCTGGAATGGGCTCAAAAAACGAAAGAAAAGAAGCAAGTTATACAGCTTTTTATCGTCAAAAATTTTGACCTTGGTGTTAACGAATACTTTTTATTACTGGGAATTCCATTTAACGAAACCTATCTTACGTTTACATACCTTTGTGAACAGCCCCCCACGTTTGTTATCAGTGATATTTGCCACTTACTTGTAAACACGGTGCAGAATCACGGGAATAATTCGTATTTAATTAATCAATACCTGAATGGCAATGGCTATAAAAATCTAGAGCACATTGTAATGGATATTTTTACCCAAGAAATGGCAATTAAAATGGCTCAGTTTGATCTAACTGACACTGCCATATTATTTAACGACTACACTTTTTTAATTCAGAAATCATTGTCGGTGATTCAGTCCGGTATAAATTCGCTGACGCTTACCAACGAGAATGCCCAGAATTTTTTCTTTTTTATGCTATCAATAGAAGAATCGATAAAAAAATTAAATCAAGAATTCATGTTTCTTTACTTTTGTTTTTATAAAATAGCGGATGAAAGCCGAATAAACAAAGACGAATGGGAGCCTATTGTCTTTGAATTAAAGAAATCCTATTTTCTAAAAATCAATCACCACTTGAATGTGATTAAAGTGTCCCTTCATAGCCAACAAGCGATTAATGTCGCGGGCGAGTTGTCGAATGGTGAAATGCTGTCGTCTGCGACATCGTATTCTGAAATTTCTGAGTCGGTGTCTATTCAGCTAGAATACCTCTTAAAAAATTTAGAACTATTTCAAAAAAAGGAAGCTTTTTTATCTCTTCCGACTTTTACAACATCAACCGTAGGAATAGAGACTGACAAAGTCTAACATTCTTAGTTTTTTTCAAAAATAACAAAACTTAATTTTTCCTAAAGCGATTTAATAATTTCGCTTAAAAGTTTGATTTGATCCAAGGGGTGTTCCCCGACGTGCTCCATAATTAGTTTCTTAGGAGCTTCCGTTTTAGATACCCCCTCAAAGGTTATTAGGCGATCCATGGCATTGCAGGTAGCTGTGATGATAGACAAAGGATCCAATTTATTTTCATGCAGGCCATCGGGAAAACCGGTTGAATCTAGATGTTCTTCATGTTCATTTATAATTCTTAAAACCTGAGAATCAAAATGCATTGTGTGTTTTAATCTTTCGAGGCCCATTTTGGGATGGGCTTTATATAGAGCAAGGTCAGCGGGACTCAGCAAATTGAGGGGTTGGGTAAAGTTAACCTTTGATTCGTGAAGCCCTATATCGTGAAGCAGCGATCCAAAAACAAGCCATTGAGTCAACTTGGGATCCATAGGCTTCATTTTTTGAGAAAGTCCAAACGCCATGGTGGCCACGCTGATCCCATGATGTGCTAAGCTTTTGTCTACATTTTCAATTCTTAAAATCGCAGGAATGGCCTGTGGATTTTTAAATAAAAAGTCTAAGTAGCGCTGCGACGCTACTTTGGTTTCGTCATAGGCACTTCGGTCTTCTGGTCTTTCAAAAACGGCTTCTACATGGGATTCTTGATCACCATGAACAACATCGGATCGGGCTTGAAAATCTCGTTTTGAATTGGAGTCATAGGCGGACTCCATATTTGTTTTAAGATACTTGCGGTAACTGGGTTCTGCGTCGACAAGAATATACAGGTTTTTTAGTTTCTTTTCTTTGAGACGTTTCAAACGAAGACCCTCGAAGCTGTCGCCACGACGAAGGTAGTGAACCATTTTATCGTTAATTTTGACAAAAACATCGAAATCTATTTTTTGATCACCCCGAAGAGTGCTGACTCGAATCGATATGTGGCTCATGTCGCCCTTTTATATTGTTGATATCAAGTGTGCTTTGATACAGTTAGGTGATGATCATTGATGAGTCGATTTTAAAAGAATTCGTAGTAGAATCCAAATTATTAATTGGGCAGAGTCTAGAAATTTTGGATGAAGTCGAATCAAGACCAGCAAAAACTGGGAGTCTAGATAAAGGCCTACTTTCAGGTACGCTTTTTTCCTGCTTCAAAAGTCTAATTGGTTTTTTGATTCTAATTCGTCCAATGTCCATCTAGCAATTTTGCTTAAGGTGGGGTGGTCTTGATAGTTCTGAACTTCGGATTTAAGTTCTTTTATTTTTAAATTCGCAATTACAATGAGGGCGTTTCGTTTTAATCCTTTTTGTCCAGATCGTATGAGCGGCGTGTTCTTAAGCCGCTTTAGTAGCTTTTTTCCCGAACTTGTTAAAATAAACCGTAACTCATCTACTTGTTCCCGATTCAAAGAGTCTTCGTCCATTTTAAAATCCGACTTGTTTTTGGATCGTGCAAATACTTTTTGGTTCCAGGGGCAGACAGATTGACAAATATCACAACCAAAAAAATGCCCTTGAAATTTTTTTGCCAAATCCAAGGGTGGACTATTTTTCGATTCAATTGTCCAATACGAAATACATTTTTTTGCATCCAAAGTGCGATCTGAATGGATGGCCGAAGTTGGGCACTGGTCAATACAGCGCGTGCAGGTTCCGCAAAAATCTGGCAATGGATCCAAACCGTGCGTCGAAGATACGTCTAGCGATGTAACAATATTCCCAAGCAGAAATAAAGATCCTTCTTTCGGGTGGATTAAACACGAATTTTTTCCAATCCAGCCCAATCGGTTTTGGTAAGCGAAATCACGCTCTAGAATTGGAAACGAATCGGTAGTGGCCAGAAAAAAATCATCAGGATTATTTTTTTTTAGTTCGGCAACGATTACATCTAGTTTTTCTTTGAGCCAAAAGTGATAATCCACATCTTGGGCATAGAGAGCCACTTTTAAAGTTTTAAATGGAAAATCTGCCGAGTCCGTTAGCGCCCGATACGGGTGAGCCAAGCTAATGATCGAGTTTACTGCTTTTTGGATATTTTTTAGATCACGTTTTATTTCAAGGTGTTTTTTTAAATAGTCCATTTCACCATGATAGTTTTTCTCTATCCAATCAAAATAATGACTCCAGCCAATGGGTTTTGTAGTGGCGCTGTATCCAAAGTGAGAAAAG
>JAYTTH010000432.1:0-14704 GCA_043745515.1 Pseudobdellovibrionaceae bacterium
TGTTTAATTTTACCTACTTAGCATTTGTATCAGATAGGACTTAAAATCCTGGGCTTCGGTTAAACGGGCGTGCCAGTTCGATTCTGGCCCGGGGCACCAATTTAGCAAATATTCGAACTACGATGCCCCTTTATCATTTCAATAAACTGCAAATGACCGGTTCTACGGTTCTACCTGACACGAAAACAGAATGCCTATCGGGATAGAAGAAGGAGATAGTCCTATGGGATTTCCAAGTGAAAAAGAGCTAAAAGCAGTTAGGTACAAACTTTCAAAAGCAGAGCCTTCTCGCCTGCTTCCTAAAAACGCATCAAAGGCAGATCAAGTGAAATATAAGCTTTGCGAAAAGTTTGTGATTTATTTGATGGAAAACAAAATGTCACAAGCTCAACTGGCTAAAAAGCTCAAAGTTGATCCCTCTCGAATCAATGAAATTGTAAAATATCGAATTGACCTTTACACAGTTGATAAATTGATGGATTTAGCTGAACGACTTCGCCTTGATTTTGATGTTGAGGTTGCTTAGGGGTATAGAAGTAGGTTTTCGAATTTTTGATCAACTTTTTAAATATTTTATTATACAAGAAACTTTTACGATCTCAAAAAGTCAATGTTATGAACCCTTACCTACCTATACTGAGAGTATTCCTGAGGCAATTCCTAAGGGAACTCACGGGGGCTAGGTCACTACTGTGAAACCCACTTGCATTGTTGTAAATGACGACACCACCGTTTCTGGTGCATGCTTACAAGGCTCAGGGCACACGTACACTTAGATATCAAATTCATTACCTTATCGTTCTTTAAGAGCGGCGCGAATCTAGCATTATTCTAAATGTGAATTTAATAATCGAATATAAGGAGACTCCATGTTTCGTTTTGCAAAAAATATCGCCGTTTTTGGCCTTTTGACTATTTCATATACAGCCATGGCAGAAGACCTTTTGAATTTGAAATGCGTTGGTGAAACTCCAGTTATGGAAATTGATACAGTTGTTACCATTCAGGAAAAATCACCTGGAGCGAGTAGAGAACAATTTCTTGTTACTATCACTCGAAATCATAGAAATGTAAGCGCCGGTCATATGCTTGGCCATGGTGGCTTAGGTATCGACAAAATGGGAAATTATAAGCATTTATATTTGTATACTGGTTATGACCTGTCTAAGGATCCACAAGATTGGAAGCCAGGTAGTTTAAATGTTTCGGAATTTGGCCTTCAACAACAGGCGGTCGTTTGTAAAAAGCTGGAAGGTATCGATCAAGTTAAAAACATTATACCCGATGTTCCATGCGGAGGCAGAGTTGATGTCAACGAAACGGTTTCAACTCAGCTCAAAAAAAATGGCTCGTGGAGACGGAATCTAGTGGTTTCCTATCAAGTTGAAACAAGCGCTGTATCCGTTTCAAATTCAAATGGATTAACTACAGTGGGTTCCGAGTTAACACTGAAGAACAAGGAAGGAATTAAAATTTCTTTAGTCGGTAAAAGCATCTACGGGCTCGAAGGCGCAATGAAGTTGCCTACAGTCCCTTCGCTGAATCTAACCTGCACGAAAAATTAAGTTTAAATAAACCGAACGGCCCACTTAGTCAGTGTCTAGGTGCAGATCAAGGAGGCAGCCTTTAACAAGGCTGATACCGAATTTTTAAACTTGAATATCTTACTACTGAACAAAACCACTTATTTTTAGGTCATAGTAGTAACCAGTAGAGCGCGTTCAGCTGATCAACCATAGGTTTTCTTAAAATGGTATAGTGTAGAAATTAACCGATACCAGATTAAGGACGCATCAGAAGGCCGAAAACGGTAGAAAAAAGTCCGTTTTTTTAGTGAAAGAGCTATCAGCAAAAACTTTTCACAGACCTTTGAATGATTTAAAAATCTTGGATTTGTCCGGCTTGCCGTATGTGGCTTTATAGCATTTGTCGTAAATCAAGTGAGCTTGTTTTGAAGCCGATCGTGCCTTCGCCATATTAAGGGGTCGTTTCGCTGCATCTGGATAGCGATAGGCAATCGCCAGTTCAGTGAGCGCTTTGTATTTCAAAATAAATTTGGACATTGATTTGTTTACGGAGTCAGCCACTTTACCTAAAATTTCCAGATCATGAGTTTTAGGTACACGGCAATCACTCGACGTTAGAAATCCTTTGATTGCTTTTTCCGCACACTGTTGAGCGAAATAGGCGGCTGCGTGTTTGTATTCAGTTCCCAACTCAATGAGTTGTTTTGATGTCTTCAAATCACGAATCGCCAATTTAAACCAAGCCTTGGTCATTTTTGGACTAGCCAACTTATAACTCCCGTCCTGTGTTTATGGCAGTCTCAGGTATCGAGTTACGCTCATCTTTCCACTCATCAAATTCCTTTTCTGAATAGAAGAATACGTCTGCAGAAACTTGACATTTTTCATGAAGTAAACTGCGGGCTTTTGCCATGGATACATGGCGAGAACTATTATTTTCTTTAATTACCAGAACAAAATCATAGTCGCTGTCGGGCTGATCAGTACCATTTGATCGTGATCCAAATAAAAAGAGACGGATAGGGTTGTACTCCGTTTTTAATACTTCAATAATTTTATTTAACTTTGGATCTGTTGTCGCCATCGTAGATTTAGTATTCTCGTATTATGGCTGTTTTGTCAAAAGCCGAAAGGGACGCTTTTCGTGAATAATTATCATAAAAGTGTCACCACAAAATCTAGTGACAAAATGGTGACAACACCAAGGGAATCGGCAGAATTTGAGGGAACTCAGCGGCTATTGAAAATGCAGCTAACGTCTTGTGATTATTGAAAAAGTTCTTTGTTTTTAGCAATTTACCAAAGCACCAAGGAAGAACTTAAAATCCTGGGCTTCGGTTAAACGGGCGTGCCAGTTCGATTCTGGCCCGGGGCACCAAATCCAACAGTACTCGAACCCACACGCGGGCTCGGGCTGAACGGAAAAATTTTTCCTTTTTTTTCATTTAAATTTTGAGGTTCTACGGTTCTACGGTTCTACGGTTCATTTAGACCAAGATCTTGGCCTAGCTTTGGCGACTTTAGCTATTGTCCCGATTTGACACGTTTTCGGTTACATTATTTATCGGTAAACACGAAATTGTTTCACTTTGGTATATAAAATAATTCAAAAATTCATCTCCATCTCAAGTCTAGGACATGGAAATCCGATTAATATTCATGAAAAAATATACTTTTTTAATAATCGTCCTTTCGTTAGTGAGTGGTTTTGGATGTTCCTCAGGTTCTGACACAATCGGCATTGCCACTCCTAGCACAACAGATGCCTCCAGTGTTACAGTTTCTGCAGTTAGTCCCAGTTCTGGCAGTACTCTGGGCGGTGAAACGTTAACAATTACTGGATCCAAATTTATATCTGGTATTACGATAAGTGTGGGCTCCGCAAATTGTTCTAGTGTAACCCTAATATCCTCTACTCAGTTGACCTGCATAGCTCCTTCGGGCAGTGCCGGTGCAGCCAGCATTGAAATTAGCTCGGGAGGTCTGACAGCGACTTTGCCTAACGGTTACACCTATGTAACGCCATCTGTGATCGTTCCCATTGTTTTTGACATTTACTTTGGGTCTCAAACGGGGAGCACTTCTTTAATTTTAAAACTTCGTTATAATAGCTCTTCTAATGCTATTTCCTTAACCACCACTAATGATGTTACATCAACACTAGGCACGGATGGTATTCGCTATCTAATTGACCTGTCCTCAGGCGGTTTACTTGTTGGTGGATCCAACACCAGTAGTAGCATTTGGAGCGCGATACTGTCTCCTTTTGCATTGGGAACTGCTCAAACCTTATCCGGTCGGCCAACAACTGAATTATCTGACTATATTGGTGGCTGTGCACTTCCCAATGGAAATATTATTGCTGGAAGTTATGGGAACGGGTTAAAATCAGAGTTTTCAAGTTCGCGGACTTATTTGAGAGACTTGCCGCCATTTACATTTTATTTATCAGACTGTGTAGCTACGGCAAGTAGCACAACATTGTACGTGTCAGATTATGACGCAAATTCTGATTCTGCGGGCCTTGTGCGAAAATTTTCTTATAGTGGTTCAGCCTGGTCACAAGCGTCCTCGTTGAACGTGACCACATTTGGTGGAGCTACCAGTGGCTCGACGTATAGCTTGGTATTAAATTCTAATGGACATCTTTATATTCCGCCACAAGCGCCAGGAGCCGGCAGTGTAAGCAAACTCATTAAATGTCAAAATGGTGATCTCAGCAACTGTTCTGCGATTGGCGCTAACTGGCCGGTAAGTTATCCCGGAGGCGCGGTTGAAGGGGCAGTGCAAATACCGGGAACGAATGACATGTTATTTATCGATAATACAAATATTTATCGCTACAAGGTTTCTGATGACACTATGACGGTAATTTACACTTTAGCAGTACCCGGTCATCAATGGACTCGGCATATGCGAATTCGCGCTGTTCCATAAGTTCTTGCCAATCTCAGCGAGGAGGTTCACTGTTTTTAAGCAAATGAAACTAATTTCAATTTTTACCACATTAGTATTTTTATTTTTTAGCGCACGCGCCCAATCGCGATCTACTTTTAAGCGAACGTAGGCTATGATCTTATTCCTATTTTTTTCTAAGTAGTGACCCATGCGATTCGGGATATTGACCCAACTATATTTGTACGCGGGCGGTGCACAATCCATCGGATAGCGACAGATAATTTTCATCAGCGGATCCTCTTTTTAAAAAATGGGGGTCTGAATGTCAGCCTTTTTAGGGTTCTGTTGTGCGTAAGGCAATTTACGAAAGCCCTTGCTAACACATCAGAGTCTTTGTGTAGGCGGGACTTTCACAAAACAAGGGGTTGTGGGTGGTTCCAGAGAAATGTTGCCAGGTTAACGGAACCTGGAGCGGTTGTCTAAAGAAATTTAGCGTTTAGGGATAACGCTATTATACGAAGTTGACCCAAATTTATTCTGAGCCGCTTCGATTTTCTTTGAACCAAGGTCATTTGGATTCTAAGCCCAGTATATTGGTTTACATATACCTATAATGGTTTTAACGTACCAATATGAAGGCCCACCTCAGGTATTACATCAAGAATAAGACTCGTGACCGATATGTAGTGGAGCTTTCGATATATGAGGTTGGTAAGTCGTCAAAGTATCCCGACGGCGTCAAGTACGGACTGAACTGTTAAGACCTGAAAACCGGTGACTACGTTCTTTTGGACAATCATCATCCAAAGGGTCCTCATGTGCACATTAGCGAGCGCGAGTTCTCATGCGAGTATGTTAACGATGACAAGCTAATCGCGGATTTTGAGATGATAGTACTTAAAGAACTAGGAGTGAAGCTATGAAAAAGTTGATTGTTTCCATTAAGTCTTCCAGTGAAACGCTCTCAGACTTCAAGAAAGCGCTGAAGGCCGCCCGCAAAAGCCGTTTAAAAGCTGATCATTTTGAACTCTCTTTCGACAATAAGAAAGACTTCGACCGTTTTGTAAAAAACCTCGGAATTTTATCGGCGATCTTGATTCACAAGCCAAAGTCGGTCTATGAGCTTGCGAAGCTCGTGGACATGGATGTCTCTAACCTAAATAAGATCATCCTCTTTTTTGAAACTGTCGGTGCCATCAAGATCAAAACATCTACTGTCAGCGGTCGAACCGTGAAGACTCCGATTGTGGAGTACGAACAGATTGAGTTTGATCTGAAGGCTGCATAATTTCTAAGAAGGTTCGTTCTTATTCAGTTGTTCAATGCCTTCGAAAATGATTTTCGCAGGGATTTTTTTTTGAGATTCGTGTTAGAGGAGTCAGTTATCTCAAGCAAGGTCTAGTCGAAATAGTAGAGATTTCAATTGCGAAATGTATTTTTAGAGTTGAAATAACTTCGCTGTATACGGTTGTTCTAAAATATAATTATGCGACCAAAACAATCGAAATGGACTGTACATGTCCTTATTTTGAAAAAGCCGATAACTGCAAGCGTCTATGGGCAAGCATTCTTTGCGCAGATCGCAATAATTTGTTTTCAGAAATACGAATAGATTTAAAAAAACCGGAACGCGGTACGCAGGAAGCCGGCTTTGACGATGACTTAAAAACTGTTGAGGAAAATTTAGACGAATTTGAGGTGGCTGCTGACGTCTTTAACAAGAATAAAACAAGTCAAAACAACAAAAGTAAATCATTTGAAAATCTAAAAGCCACTCTGGATTTTCGTAAAAATCAGGGTGCGGGGTGTAAGGCAAAATTTGAACGCGTTCAAAATAAAACCAAAGAAAAAGATTCATCAAATTTAATGAAAGTGAGTATGCGACCGAATACTCAAGAAAGAATTTTTTTAGTACTAAATGTAAATCGATCTCATCGGGAGCAGCAGATTTGTATTCAGTTTTTTTCCAGAATAATTTAAAAAGCGGCCCCCTGGGTTCTATCAAGATGATCGAAATCAATCATGCCGAGATCGCTGGCCTATCTGACCCTGCCGATCGTGAATTAATGTGGGACCTGCTGGGAAGTGGCCATTCGGGCTCGTTGCAATTTTACTTTGATCGGCACGATTTAGTTTATACACCTGTAATTTAGTCTCTGAGTCTATCTTTGATGGCCGAAGCCAATGGCTATCGATACAATTCCACGGTGACTTACAAAAGTCAATTTCGACCAGTTAAGTCAATCAAAAGCATCATCGGCGGCTTTTTGGTATTTGATTTATTTATATCTAAAACTATCAAGCGGGATCGCTATTGGTACAAATTATTTGAGTCGGAAGATTCTATTTTTATTGTTGAGTCTGAGATTGACGATGTTTGTTTCGCTATTGGATCTTTTAAAAACGCGATTGAAATCTGACGGTCTAAAATTTTCATATCTTACTGGTCAAACAAAAGATCGACAACAGGGTGTTGAGGAATTTCAAAATGACCCTGGCATTTCTGTTTTTATTTTGGATCCGTGGTGGAATCCTGCGGGAGAAGCGCAAGCTATAGATCGAACCCATCAAATCGAACAGAAACGACGTGTTTTTGCGTATCGAATCATTGCCAAAAATATTGTGGAAGAAAAAATTATTGAACTGCAAAAGAAAAAAAAGATTTAGCAAAATTGATGTTGGGCGAAAACGAGGGTATGCTGAAGGGTCTTAAACTGAACGATTTGAAGTTTCTATTTTCTTAATTGTGTGCACTTGGTTTTTGTTGCGATGACTGTTTCGTTCCAGCACCTAAATAGGATTAGGTGGCTGTGTTTTGAGTTAAAATCTCATAAGAAGCATAACACGAAATAGGCCCCAACAGTTTTTCTTAATTTTCTGCTATTGCAATTTAATAAATTAAGTCGATAATCATAATTATTACTTTTCGAAAGGAATTGCTTTGAAACCGCGTAACTTTAAACATTTAAAGCCCGTAAAATCGTTGTCGCAAAAGCCACTGTCCGCAAAGGCAGTTGTTTCAGATACGGTAACTTTACTTAAAACTAGCGGTGAAATTAGTCTTGGCGTTGGTCTAGTTGGCGGAGTAATATCGCTCAGCCTTGCTATTTTGTGTTTGCTTGGCGTTTTAGCATTTCATTTTCCGCAGTATTTGACGACCCCCGAACTCCGACATAAATACGACGTAGGTCTTATTAGACACGTAATGATGGTGGCACTGTTGGTCTCTGGTATGTGGTCCTTGTGCAATACGTTTTTAAATCGGTCGCGAACTATCAATTTGGCCGCATTTGCTTTAGTGATGGCAACAATAGCGTTGGGCGGGTCGCGAGTTCCAGTTGGAGATTTTCCAGAAAATACACCTTACTTAGGCCTTGATTGGTTTATTTTAGATTTACTTGGTTCCGCCGTAGTATTTATTGTCATCGAAAAATTATGGCCGCTTAGGAAAAATCAACTGTTGTTTCGTAAAGATTGGCAGAACGATTTAATGCATTTTGGGTTCAATCATTTATTGATTGGATTTATGCTTTTGGTAGTGAACTTTACAATTCACAATGTTTTTGGTTGGATGATTGAAAGTGAATTGCAAGGATGGATTCATAGTATTTCATATATTCCACAACTTTTTCTTTGTGTTTTTGTTGCTGATTTTGTTGAATACTGGACCCACCGAGCCTACCACGAAGTCCCATTTTTATGGAAATACCACTCGGTTCACCACAGCGCTGAATTTATGGACTGGCTTGCCGGATCACGATTGCATTTGTTCGAAATCATTGTGACTCGTGTTTTGA
Source organism: Pseudobdellovibrionaceae bacterium (assembly GCA_043745515.1). Taxonomy (GTDB): domain Bacteria; phylum Bdellovibrionota; class Bdellovibrionia; order Bdellovibrionales; family Bdellovibrionaceae; genus UBA2316. Next base: position 8,222 of record JAYTTH010000432.1, read on the forward strand.
TATTAGGAGCCTTGTATGTGGTGGGTTTTGATAAAGCGGTTCTTGATGGTTATATTATTATTGTAGGATTTCAGGCAGTCTTTAATCACGCCAATGTTCATTTTCACTGGGGTCCACTGCGATATATATTGGTCACTCCCGATTTCCACCATTGGCATCATGCTTCTGATGACGAGGCGATTGATCGCAATTATGCAGCTCATTTTTCGTTTATTGATTATCTATTTAAAACAGCAGTGGATTCGGAAAAAAAGTTTCCAGATAAATATGGTGTGGTCGGGGACTATGTTCCAAGTGGTTTTATAAATCAGCAACTGTTTCCGTTGGTTCACAATAGTGAAAAAGAAAGTTAAGTTTTAAATTTGTTTTTTTGATTTGGGAACTACTTTGGAAAATAGTGCCTGTATAAAATGATGACAGGTGCAAATATTTGCAAAACCTTTAAGGTATAAAAAATCAGGAGAACCCCATGAAAACACTATTTAGTTTAATTCTAATCGCAATATTGCAATCAACAGTATCCTACGCCGCAGTACAGCCCAGCAGTGAGCTTCCCGTAGAAGTTCAATTTTGTAGCGTAAACTCAGGTTTTGGCGCTAGACATTTATGCGCTTTGGTTTACGGACAATATCAAGGTCAAGAAATGCCAGTCGATACCTTGAATGATACAGGACTTATGGCAAGTCTGGCGAGGCATATAAGTGTAGTAAACAATAAATCATTGGCGTTTGTTGTATTTGGCCATGTAGAGCCACGAATTCAACAGCCTGGACGACATGTTAACGTATTAGTTGTCGAGCGTATCGTAGCTAATCCGCAAGGTCCCCGTCCTCGCGGTTTATAAACTGTTTATAGTCCGGGACAACCTAAGGTTAAATCGAAGCCCAGGCTTGGGATACGAAACGCTTTTGCTAGTTATTTGATTCGTAATATTCTTTGCCGACCTTTAAACTAGATAGTCAAAATCTTTATTTTAGTCACAACCACAATATATTTGGTAGACGTCCTGGATTTGCTCAATTTGGACTTGAACAAAATTACCCGAGCTTTGATGATTAGATATCAGTTAAAGATATTGGGAGAATATTATGAAAGTTCAAATAGTAATGGTTTTTTTAGCGTGTATTTTATCTGTCACTGCATGCAAAAAAAAGGTGGCTGATGCTGTTGCTGCTACCGATTCAAATGGCAATGTAGTCGATCCCGCTGCGCCCGTTTTTGGAACGGCCATAGCTTTTACTGCAACTACGTCGACGTCAACAAATGTGACTTGGGGTGCGGCGACAGACACCGTGACTGCACAAGCTCTTTTAAGCTATAAAGTAGTACGATCCGGAACCAGCAATATCACCACAGTACCTGATGCAGAAACAAATGGAACCTTGGTTATGGATTGGACGGTGAACACTTTAACAACAAGTCTCTCCTCACTGACTTCGGCAAGAAAATATTATATTTCTGTTTTGGTCAAAGATGCCGATGGAAACAAAGTAGTAGCAACTTCAAATTTTTCTACGCTTTGTAGTGGTAAAATTATTTTCTTAGCGACAGTGGCTAACGCAGCATTTGGAGGAGCGGCGGGTGCTGATACAGCATGCAATGCTCAGAAGCCAACGGGGTTTTCGGGATCGACTTTTAAAGCTATGTTGTCGGACAATACAGCTCGAAAGCCATGCAATAATAGCCTTGATTGCCGCAGTGTCACCACTGGAAGATTGGACTGGGTTTTTACTTCAGCGGTTCAGGATGTATGCAGCTCTGATTACGCAACCAAAATTGGATCTACAAATAGCATTGGAATATTGACTGCAGATTCTGCTTTGTCTGCGACTGCCACAACAACGTTTGTTGGAGTTGATATTTACTGGGGCCCCTCCTTGCAGGCAAATTCATGTTCTTATTGGAGTTCTACAGCTAGCACTGGCAATGCTGGCAATGCTGGTAATGCGAATCGCACAGGACAAGATTTCTTTGCATTTACAGCAAGTGCATCTTGCAATGCTGCAGGTACAGTGTATTGCGTTCAGCAGTAATATAGTTGGATGCGCCCATAGAATTGGTTAGGATTAATTATGATCAAAATAGTAGGTCTATTGCTAGTTTGTTTTTATCTGAGTGCGTTCGGACTAGAAATTAAATGCCCAAGTTCAATTCAGACCACTCAATCTATTTCTGAATCTCTAAGTGATGGTTGGGACAGTTTTGACGATAAATTGAATGGGCAAAAAAATTTCGACTATATTCAAGTTTTCGATGGTCATCCTAGTGAAGGCGCATCTTTGGTCCCCGACAATGAAAACTCAAAAAAAGATCCTTATTGGACAAATCAGACGTTGAAAGGGTTTTGGGTGGCTTGTTACTATAGGCAGTCGACTGTGCGTCTTGTAAAAAGTATTCCTAAAAATGTAAAACGATGTACCTATAAAAGCAAGACTCGCCAAAAGAAAGAAACCAAAACGTTTGATAAACTTATCTGCTTGTAATCGGTAATTAACCAAATAAAATTCAAAGAATGGCCCTATCTTTGAAAATGTAATAAAAGTGATTAAAAAGATCGATACAATCAGCCGCTTAGCATGGATTTTCGTGAAATCTTTTGACAGTCGTCGCCTAAAAAGCGCCTTTTTTTTACTTTTTCTTGCGATACCTGGCTTTTCTCTGGAAGTGAGAGCCAATTCATTTAAAGAGTGCATCAGGTACTATGGAAGCTCGCCTGGATTTTTTTCAGGGCTCAGGCAACGGTGGGTCCAATTTATAGAGCAAAAACAACCAGATAGAAAAGTGAAGGCGATATTTAATTCGTCAAGTTCAGTTCAAGCTATGTGGAATGATGAGGATTTGGTTCTAGGGGATTTTGGTAGTCAGGTTAGAAGCGCCATTCGAGTTTTGCGATCAGGCAGTCAAAACCCAAAATATTACAATCGAACGAACCGTGGATTCAAATCGTTAAATTATTTTTATCCAAAATCAAAGTTATTACCCTCAGAAATGGAAGGCAAAAAAGTTCTCGATCTTGCCATGGGTGGGGGACGATATGTTCAAGAGCTCAATTTGTGGGGTGTCGAAGCCTATGGATTGGACATAGCACTTAGTAGTGCACAGCTTAATGATATCTATATTGGATTACCTACTAGAGGTGCCGATGGACTGGTCCTTTCCCGGAAGCTTGGCCAGGGGATATTCATCCAAGCAGATGCCACGAGAACCGGTTTAGCCTCCAATCAATTTGATATTATTTTTTCAACTTATGGAATGTTTGAATATGAAATCGGGATTAAAAGTAGAGATCAGTTTTTATTAGATATTCTTCAAGAATTAAAACGTATTTTAAAAGTGGGTGGAGTGATAAGAATTTCACCATTATTTAAAAATAAGACAGATCTCTATTTAAAGAAATTAGTTGATCAAATTGAGGGTCTGCAAATCACTGAAATGGGCCCATCTCTTCAAAGCAGTAGACCGAATGTTGTCTATGCTGAGATCACTAAAATCCACGAATGAAAACGGCGTTCAAGCTAAAAGCTAAAAGCAACACCCAACGTTCCAACACTTTTGCTTTGTCCGTTTGCCAATCGAATGGCATCGCTGCCAAGTATAATATCCCAATTGAAGTTCATAGTTGCAGGATAAAATCGTGAACCCACGAAAAAATGAGTCAAGGAGGCATTTGAAATTCCGGCATTAGCGTTATTAGCCGTGAGTTGTCCAGTTCGCAATCCTATCAGCCATTCATTTCCCCAGCGACTCAAACCTGTGTAGTTACCTTCTCCGCCGATCGTCATTCTATTGTATTCTGCTTTTTCCGACGAATCTCTAATTTTATGAGTCTCACCCCCCAAGTGGACAGCCAGGCGCCAACGGCCTCGAAGTGCATCTTTTGAAGGTGATAATAGAAAAAACTCGCTCATTGCCGAGCCCTCTTCGTTTTCGTAAAACGCGGGATGTGCGGCGATGGTCACACCAAAAAGAAAAGAAGGCTGCGCACCTTTGGCGCGAACAGAAGGCACATCCCGTTTTTGCCATACCAAGCCATCAGTATCGAGCGCTTGCGATTGATGCTCGGTGACTTCGATCTGTCCTGTGCCGATTCGATTTTCTTCGGTCAGGGTCACATCATACGTTCCTCGGGGTACGCTGATGACTTTGTCTTCGCCTTTATTTTTGTAAAATCGAAAAAAATTAATTCCCTTGGATGTAGTAAGGGTCAGCTCGCCTTGAGTAGGGCTTGCTAGTTGCACTTGTCCGTTTATCCGAGACGGGAATGACACAATCAATGCGCCTTGGCCTGTTAGTTTGGATTCAAACTCGGGGCTTTGAACTTTGCCGCCAGAAACCATACTTTGGAATTTAGTTTGCGAATAAACATACTGATACAATTCATCTATCGTAACAAGTCCATCATTATTCGCATCAGCCTGTCCATAGAGGCCCGATACCAAGTGATAAGTAAAGATACTTCCTTTTAGCTTGGCGCTTTCATACGAAAGTTCTGTACCCGAACTAGATGTTAAAATAACGCTGCCACTGGGTTCATCCACATTGTATTGAACAAGTTCTATCGGTTTTGTTTTAACAACGCCTTTGGACTTTAAACTTCCTGAAAAACAACTGTCTAAAATTACGATTTTAACTTTAGAGCTAATTTTAGCTAAAAGATTATGAAATTTAGCCTTGGTAACTGAGCCATCTTTTAGATGCAAACCATTTTCATCAGAATGCCCAGAAAAGTAAAACATAAATTTCTGGGTGGTTTTTTTTGCCAAAGCCACCACCGCTTGATCGAATTCGTCAATGCTTGGGTTTTTTAAATTTACGATACTCTGTTCAGGTACTTTCGCAGCGGATACCAACGCTTTAGATAGCCGGCTTGCATCCATGGCAGAGTATTCTAAATTTTTCTCAGCTAGTACGTAGGAATCATCCGCGCTTACTATGAGTGCCTGAAAATCATCATTGGACGGGGCGTCTTTTGCTATTGATAAAAAAGAAATGGAAATAACCAAAAAAATAATTTTTATCATGGTAAATTCCTTAAACGGTAGCCGACAAATAAGCAGTCACTGGAGCGTATTTGCTGATCGGCCAGAAGTTTAGATGTAAACTCACGGTCAAATAGTGAATCTACTGGTTTAACATCGGCTTTCATTTTGGATTTAGCACAAACCACGACCACCAAATTTTCACCTTGGTTGGGGGCCACCAGTTCGAAACCAGAATCAAATCGTTTTGAAACACCTGGCTCAAGAGCGAGCTTGCTGGATTCTATATCATTCACATCACTAATCGGTTTAAATTTATCATCGGTGATTGCCCAGTATGCGATCGCTTCTTCTGAGCTTACTACGCTTGCCCCTATTTTATCGCCATCTTTCAGGGTCGAGTCGTCTTTAAGCGGCGACACCTTGCCATTGCGATCCCAAAAAACGGATACTTGCATGGATCCTTTGGCAACCAAGTCAGTGTCTTTTGATTTAAACAAAGTAACCATCGTGACTATAGCCAACGAAGCGGTGGCCAGCAGAGGTAAACCAGATTGAAATTGCCGTTTAAATGTCATCCAAGGCGTTGGTTTTAATTCAAGTGGAGGCAACTTAAACGATTGTAAGCGGGCAAATTCCTGGCGATCACTTTCTGTCCAGGTGGATTCGTCTTGCTGAATCAATCGTAAATGTTTTTTGAAAAGAGAATCATCCGACACTTTGCTGCCTCCTGATTTTTTCTAATTTCTGGTCTAATTTTTCTTGTAGGCGATTGACTGTTCTTCGCGAAATTTGCATGACGTCAGCGGTTTCGTCTTGGCTAAGCCCTTCGATGTTTCGGTAAATAAATAACTCTGCCTCTTGCTCGTTTAATATTTTTACCAATCGAGACCAGGCGTGCCGTGCCGTTGTTTGGGCTTCTAAATTGGACGAGCTATCTACATGGGGGTCAATATCGGACAAAGATAAGTGCGAGTTGTTGTTGTTGCGTAAAAAATCAATCGCTGAATTCGTGCAACATTTGTACACCCACGCAAATGCGCTTTTTATGTTGGGAAAGATCATACCTTTTTGCCACAATTTAGTAAAAACCTCTTGTACGATTTCTTCGGCAGCACTTTTGCCAACCAAATTCATAGTTTTTGCCAATGCGGGTCTACCGAGCTTTGAGTAAAGCATATGTACAGTCCTTTCATCACTACAGTTGATCTCTGATTCAGCTAAACTTATGGCTTCCCCCGACGCTATAAGAGTAGCTTATTCCGTCTCACTATTGAACGTCTGGTCTGGGTGATTTGTGCCACATTTTTGAATAAATATTTTGAGGTTAATTTAAATGAATTAATTCAATAGGTTATAGGGGGTCAAAGAAAAGTGGCACAAACAAGGCGGCAGATTCGTTTATTGGGTAACAAGCGAGGAGGTCTTATGACTACAAACTTATTGAAATCGAGTCTATTAATTGCGGCAGTAACTTCTTTTATAGCCTGCGCGCCTAAAAAAG